>DATGQJ010000679.1:0-20354 GCA_035304265.1 Oceanobacillus sp. | reverse complement strand
CGGAAACCCTGCCCAAACGCATCTTCCAATCGGTAGGACGCTACGAGGCGCGAGGGCGCTTCATCCGTCCGGCGACGGTGCTGCGCGATCTGGTGCAAACCAAGCGGGACGTGGCGTACAAGTTTGTCGAGACGGGCAGCGGGCATGGGTTGGTCGGCTTTAAGAGCATCATGCCGGAAGCGCTGGCGTGGATATTCCCCGGCTCGGCATTTGGGTGATGAAATCGCTGCCGGGTGTTTCGCCGCCAGAGGCTAAAGCCATCTGGCTGAGGTCGCGCCCGCTTCAGCGGGCTTGAGAAATGAATCAAGGTCATAATGCCGCCTTGAGGCGGCACAATTTCAGCCGGATGGCTTCAGCCTCCGGCGTTTAGGCGGTAGAGACTACCATTATGCTTCGTCCCCTGCTGCTCCTCGTGTCCATCCTGTTTCTAAGCGCCCCGCTTCTCGCGCAGGAAAACGCATCTTACCCGCCGTGCAGCGAACAGCCGATTACGAGCCGTGAACGGATTGTGTTCACAAGCTACTACGAAGACAGGGAACAGCAGCGCGATATATACATCTTTGATCCTGAAAGTGAAAATATGTGCCTGTTGCTTGCAAATATGCGCGGGGTACATTTTGACTGGTCGCCTGACGGGAACACGATTGTCTTTAACGAATTGAGTGCAGACGATACTGGACGCATTTATGTAGACCGGCTTTATACAATCCGTGCTAATGCCACAGAACTTCTGCAACAGACCGAGTTGGGTTTAGGTGTTAGAGGAGTGACCTGGTCACCTGATGGCAACTTGATCGCATACGAGCAACAAGTACCGGAAATCAGCATCGGCAGCATGATAACTATTCGAGAAGGTTTTCAGGGAGACGTTATCGCTCAATATGCGAATCCCTATAGGTCAGGTTACTTCCCTATGGGGAGTCCTGTCTGGTCGCCTAACGGGGACAGGGTCGCATTTCCGGGCAGTTTCGTGGATATGAGTTTCACTTTAGCACAGCCAACGACCCAGATTTATACATTGAGTACAAACGGCGATACTGTTTTTGGTTTCACTGGAACATCGGGCAATGATTACAGCCCGACATGGTCGCCTGACGGTCATTATTTAGCCTTTATAAGTCGTGAGAATGATGAGCGGCATTTGATGATCGCAAACGCCGAAACCGGCAGAGCAGACGAGAGTCCAATCGACATTGCGGCGAATATCGCGCTCTGGCTAGCAGACGGACGGCTGGCATTTACATCTAAAGATGGCGATAGCTACAGTCTCTTTGTGACTGATGCCAGCATGACAGGCAATTGGACGACGTTTGAGCGCGTTCCGCTACCGTTCAACATTGTTCAATTTGACTGGTGGATTGATCCTGCGACCATAGAAACCCCTGAAACCTCGTGAGACGCTTTTTCATTATTGTCCTACTTTTTCTTCCCGCCCTCATCTTAGGCGGCTGGCTTCTCTCTCAGCAGCTACCGACTTTGCTTGCGCCGCAGTGGTGGTGGATCAGCGCCAACCATCCCAACGGCGCACCCGCTGCCTGCGAAGCCGCGACGAGTTTACGGCTTTATGATGGCGAGCGCGTCCTTTTCGAGCAGCCTGCCATTTCAGCCGATGCTGCGAAAATTGCCACCGACAGTTTGATTACCGAGCAATACGCCAGCGCAGACGGAGAAGTAATTACACCTGTGGAATACGGCGGTCCGTCGTTGTTCCGCGCTACACTGGATGGGCAACGCCGTCTCGTATGGGTGGTGACGGCACAATTGGAAACATCACACGTCGCCGGAATGCCCGGTACGGAGATGCCCGGCGCAGCGGCGATTGTCTACGTGGATGCCAATACGGGCGAACCACTGGCGCTGCTCTCGGCGGTTGGGGCGGGGAATGCCCCTGCAATGTGTCCCTTTCCGCTGCGTGATTGGGCGGTAGTAATGCTGCGCAGCACGCCGTTTCTGGCGCTGGCGGGTTACGTGGGATTTCTGGTAGTGCTTGGTATCGCCGCCGTCATTTACCGGGTGGTGCGCCGTAAATCGTCACAGGAAAATGCGCATGATTGACACAAGCCTCTTTTACGGTCCGCGAATCCGGCTGACGGCAATGCGCCCGGATGACGTGCAAACATGGATGCGCTGGTACGAGGACGCGGAATTCGGGCGGATGCTGGATTCCAGTCCGGCGTTTCCACGCTCGCAAAATCGGGTACGGGCTTTTCTGGATGACGTGGACAAGCACCATCACAACAGCTTCGCCTTCGCCATTCGCCCCCTCTACAGCGACGACCTGATCGGGTACGTGCAACTCGACGATATTCAGTGGAGCCATCGGGTAGCGTGGTTGG
Source organism: Oceanobacillus sp. (assembly GCA_035304265.1). Taxonomy (GTDB): domain Bacteria; phylum Chloroflexota; class Anaerolineae; order Aggregatilineales; family Phototrophicaceae; genus Flexifilum. The sequence goes on along the minus strand of DATGQJ010000679.1, from coordinate 18,018 downwards.
CGATTGGCATTGGCGACGTGAGCAATCGTGGCGTCGGCTACGGACAAGAGGCAATGCTGCTGATCCTGCGTTTTGCCTTCAACGAGTTGAATCTGTACAGGGTTCAACTGACGGTGTTTGCTTATAACACGCGGGCGATTGCCCTGTATGAACGGATCGGTTTCCGGCGTGAGGGTGTGTTTCGAGAGGCGCTGCAACGCGACGGCAAACGCTTCGATATGTACCTGTACGGCATGTTAAGTCACGAGTGGGAAGCGTTACATCAGAGAGGATGAGCAGCAAGGATAGAGGGTGTGATGCATTACATCCCCCTCATCCAGCCCCTTCTCCCATGCAATGCGGGCGTCCCAGCTTCGCTGGGGGAAGGGGAGTGAAAACCACATCAAAGTACATCACACACTCTAGATCGTAACTGGAAATTGGACGTTGGGCTGGTTAGCTGGGCGCACACGTAGGTGCGCCCCTACAAGACCCATTTGTGGGTAGGGGCAGACCTGCGTGTCTTCCCCCGGCGCGTATTTGAGATTTTCTTCTGCAGGAATTTTCAGACACGCGCTAGGTCATGGGGTGCATGATTATGCACCCCATCCATTCGCTTATACCGTAGGGCAACTGCCCTGTGCTTCGGTGACGTTGTTGGCGCGTGTCCAACCATTCTCCTGAATGCCGTCAATCTCGAAGACGAGGAAATACCACAATTCACCCTGATCGTTACGGCGGACTTCCAGCACGTTTGCAAGTCTTCCCGGCGGCAGTTCGCCGACCCGCGCCGAATTGACCGTCGGTTGCGAACGCACGATCCGATTCTCACCTGAGATGTTCACCACCTGACACAGATATTCCGGTGTCGCGGTAGGCGTAAAAGTCTCCGTCGGGAGTGGTGTATCGGTGGGCGTGTGGGTGTCCGTCGGCGTATAGGTTGCCGTCGGCGTATCGCTCGGCGTGAAAGTTGCCGTCGGCGTATAGGTTGCCGTTGGCGTATCGCTCGGTGTGGGCGTGTCACTCGGCGTTGGGGTCTCGCTTGGTGTATGAGTTGCCGTTGGCGTGTCCGTTGGCGGCGGGAAGACGATTGGCTCCCACGTGCCGCGCTTGCCGATGACGACCAACGCGATAATCAATAGGCTCCCGCCGATAATCCCCCACAGCCGCAACCTGCTGCGCTGTCGCAGCGCCCGAATGCTGTTTTCCACCCGCGCAACTTCGGCACGGCGTCCCAGAATATTGAACGGTTCTTCGCGTGTGCTCTGGATCAGCGCTTCGGCTTCTTCGACATCCCCTTCTTCCACCGCCGTGATCGCCCGCTCAAGATAACGGGTCAGCAGATCGCCGACGACGGCGCGGTAGCGGCTGTCCTGCGCGTAATCCATCAGGCTCGAAAGCATGGAACGCGCCTGCACCAGATCGTTGTCAAAGTTCTGCGCGATTAGTGCCGCCGCGCGTTCGATCACCTGCTTGGCACGCTGCATATCGCTGCTTGCTGCCCGCGCATCGAGCAGCATTTGCGACATGGCAGAGTCGCCCGGATCGAGTTTGACTCCCTGTTCCAGCAGTGCCAGCGCTTCACTGGTCATGGTCAGCCGATCATCGAGTGTGGTAGCGCTGTTGGCGCGGGTGAGCGCCGCCTGCGCCTGATCGTTCAACTGCGTCTTGATCCCATTCAGGCGGTTATTTGCCTCTGACGAAAGCTGCGCTAACCGCTGGCTGTTCGGCAGCAGTTGACGCAGCCGCGCAAGCACGCTCAAGACGTTCTGCAACTGCGCCGCCTGTTCGGAGAGCGAGCCGCCGAGCGTGGTAAGCTGCACGCTGGCGCTTTCGGCGTCCTGCTGGATGCGGCGCACTTTCTCGATGCGTTCTTCCGCCTGAGGATCGTTGGGGACAACCCGCAGCGCTCCCTCATATTTCCGCATGGCGTCCGCCCAATTATCGGACGCCATCAGCCGATCCCCTTCATTCAACAGTTCACGCGCCAGCGCCAAATCCTGAATATCGAGCAGCGCCTGTTCTGCGTCCTTCCAACTGAGAATGCCGGAGCGTTCGGCAATATCGCGTGCCTCGCGGTAAAGGCGCTCAGCTTCGTCGTAATTGCCCGCACGTACCAACGAATTCGCGCGGTTGTAAGATACACGAGCGTCGAACGGGATGCGGTGATCCGGCACGACGCCACGAATGATGCTGTCTTCGGCTTTCTGACGATATTCCAGCGCCGTCGCATTACCGGGCTGCTGGTTGAGCACGCGATTCGCCAGATCGACTACCAACTGGTAATCGCCCGCATAATACGCCTGCGTCAATTCGGACAGCGTTTCGTCAATGTCGCTGCCGACGTAGATAGGTCCCTGCCCCGGCGTTCGTCGCCCGCCCGGAGGCTTTTCCCCACGCAGTTCGCGTTCCGGAGCGGGATACCCCGACGACGTAGGGTAACTCACAGGCGACATGCTGCCTGTCGTGCGGGATACATCACGCAACAACCCTGCATCGCGCGGCGGCGCGGAAGGATTGGTGGGTTCTTCTTCCTCTAAAGAGATCGAGAACGCTGTGCTTTGCGATGCCGATCCTCGTGTGACATTGTAGCGATTGAACAGATCGTTGACGCGCTGCGCCGCCTGCGGATTAGACTGCGCCGCGTTGTCGAGCATTTCGATCACGTCTTCATTCTGCGGATCGAGCGCCAAAGCCTCAGCGAGGATGTCAATCGCCTCGTCAATATCGTCGTCGTCTCCGGCGATCTCGATGCGAATGCGGGCGCGGCGAAGTAAACCACGTATGGTCGTTGAAACCGACGAAGTAGGACCGCTGGCACGTGCCACCTCCGCGAACAACGCCTGTGCTGCCGATTCGTAGGGCGTGTTTTTGGCGTCGGTCAGCAGCGCACGCGCTTCTCGTTCCAGTTCGTTGATCACGGCAGGATCGGCATCTTCGGGGAGGTCATGGAGCTTGCGGCGCAAGTCTTCTATCTGATTTTGAAGATCGGGCATTGCGTTCCTCATCCTACTTGAACGTAACAACTTACCTTATTTGCTGTGTAGGGGCAAGAGTCGATTCGGATGATAAGGTCACGAAGGCTGTGGCTGTGTCGTATCCGCAAGCGGCAGGTAAACCGTGAACATCGTGCCTTTGCCGACGGCGCTGCTCACTTCGATGCGTCCTGCATGATTTTCGACAATGCGCTGGGTGATCGCCAGTCCTAAGCCCGTCCCGCCGGAGTCGGCGCTGCGAGCATTACTGGCGCGATAAAAACGCTCAAAGATGTGCGCCTGATCTTCGGGCGAAATACCGATCCCGCTGTCACTGATCACAACCACAACTTCGCGTTCTTGCACGCGCGTCTGAATGGTCACTGTGCCGTTGTTGGGGGTGTAGCGCACCGCGTTATCGACCAGATTCGCCAGCGCCCGCTCCATATCGGCTTCCATTGCCTTGACTATCAGGTTTCCGTCTGCGGGCAAAAACTGAAGGTCGATTTGTTTATCGTCCACGATGGGACGCACCCCTTCCAAGATGCCCCGAAACAGATGGTTCACGTCGATGAGATCGGCGACAGGTTCCCCCAGATTTTCCAGCCGCGCCAGCGTGAAAAGGTCATCGATCATCCGCGCCATACGGTTCGAGAGGGTTTCCAGTTCGCGTAGATGATCCTGCTTTTTCACGGGATCGTCGTTTTTGGACAGGTGATAGACTTTCATGTTGATGGCGGCAAGCGGCGTCTTCAGATCGTGCGAGGCTTCGCTGATAAAATCACGCAGCAGCTTGACGCGGTCTCGCTCGATGGCGAGTTCGATCTGCTGGCGTTCGACTTCTTTGCGTCCGGTGATGTCCTCGCTGATTCCCGCCATTCGATAGACGTTGCCATGCTCATCCCGAATTGGAAACGCCCGATCCCGCACCCAGCAGATGCTTCCGTCAGGGCGGATGATGCGGTATTCGACATCGTAGCCGCCTTTGAACTGTTGAGGCAGACCGGCAATCACGCGCTCTCGATCTTCGGGATGAATCGAGTCGAAAAAGGCTTGATCATCCATGTGCAAGCTCTCGGCGCTGCGTCCCCAGATCGCCTCATATGCCGGATTTACGTAAATGGCACGGTGCTGATTCGGCTCGGTCAGCCAGAGGGCTTCGTTGATGTTTTCGGAAATCTGCCGGAAGTATTCCGCCTCGCGCTTGCGTTGGACTTCTGATTCTTCCAGCGCCTTTTCGGTGCGGATCAGCGCCAGCTTCACTTCCTCGAATGCGCCGAACAATAGCTCGAAGGTTTTGCGGTTTTTAGCGCCTACGTGCCCCGGCATTTTGGGCGCAACGCGCACCATGTAGTAGGCAAGCAGGGGCCACAGCAGCAGTGCCGATACCGTCTTGCCGAACACATCACCGGGGAGATATACCAGAAAATCCGATGTACCCAGATCGGACAGCGTGCCGAAAAGAATGGCGTCCGCCCACAGCGCCGCCAGCAGCGATAAACCGACCACGATCCATTCAGGTAAACGCGGCAGTGAATTCTTGACGCCCTGATAAAAGATCACGATTACGAACATATCCAGCGCGAACGTGACCAGCGAGGAAATGGTCACGCGAAGGCGGACTGAGGCGACGTATGATGCAATGTCTAATCCGGTGGTGGTGCCGCCCTGTGGCAGGGTCAGATGAAGGCGGTAGATCGTGAGCACCAGCAGGGTAAACACGCTCACGCCTAACACGCCACTGATGAGTATTCGTGCCGGAACCGTCCCCTCGCTGATGTAGATCACCAGCACCGCCACCAGCACAGTTGGGACGAGGACGTTGGAACTCACGAAGAGGATAAAGCCGTTTGCTGGCTCGACGTAAACTCCAAGCTGGCTCTGGATGAACACGGTGATTCCGCCGCTCAGAAACAACAGCGGCGCTAAGCCATAGCGGGGATGCAGGTAATGCAGCAGCAACACCAACCCCGCGAACAGCCAGAGTTCCAGTATCAGCACAGCAAAATTCGCCATAAAAAAATCCTATTTAGAACTGCACCGGATAGGCGACGACACTATTAACTTGTATGGTTATTATAGGGGCGAAACGTCAAACGACGCATGAACGATAAATAATATTGCGCCGCAAGATTGGTATCCTGCGGCGCAGCACATGGGGAGATTAGCTCGCTTGTGGTGCGGGTCGGCGCGAACGGCGGTAGCGGCGGAAGATCAACCACGCGGGCAAGCCGAACACTAACAGCACGGGCAACCCGAAAACCGCTACGGTGATGGCAACATCTGCGATCCCTTGCATCAGATCGACGAATGCCTGAAATGCATCCCGCGCGGTATCCTGCGGACGCCATCCCGCAATCTCAATCGGTTCGGTGATCGGGGTCGGCGTCAGGCTGATCTGAATTGATGAGTATGTTGCCGACTCCTCGAAGTATTGGAGTTGTCCCTGAATTTGCTCGATCTGACCGCGAATATCCACGAGCCGGTTATAGACGTTCAATACCTCGTCGGTAGTCCATGCCGAGTCCATGATCTCCTGCAACTGTTCTTCGGCGGCGCGAAGATTGGCGAGGCTGCTGTTGAGATCAATGTACTGCTGAGTCACGTCTTGCCCGGTGACATTCTCATATTCCACTGACTGAACGCCCGTCTTGATCCGTTCCAGTGCTTCATCCAACCGATCTGCCAGCACCCGAATCGTGATAGACGCAGAGGTCACACGCGCCTCTTCGCCTGTACCGTTGCGATAGGCGTTGGCGCTCACGACCCACCCACCGAATTCACTCGCCAGTGTTGTGATTTCGCGCAGCTTGGCATCGGGATCATCGACCACCAACGTGAGTGTCGCATTGCGGATCACCAGCCGATCTTGCTGGGAATTCTGCTCTCCGCTCTGAGCAACCTGATTCACGCTGTCGCCGGCTTCACGCATGATTTGATCGTCATAGAATCCCGGCTGTATTCCGGCATACGGGTCAGTTTCACTCAGGCTCGGTCTGACCAGCGCCAGAGCGCCAATCACCAATGCAACGACGACAAACGCGATTACGATGGTGCCGGTGGAACGTTTCATGGTCATGCCTCTCATCACTGCTCTTCAGATTTGTTCGCATGACGTTCTTTTGTAGAAAAAAGTTCCGAACTCGGCATTGCCGCCTCTCAACACGCCTGTTGTATAATGCATCGCAGTTTCCATCAGCAAGATGAGGCAACAACGTGACCACTTCGACCCCTCCGCGTGCGCTCGCTCTGGTTGGGATGCCGGGCGCGGGTAAGTCGCTGTGCGCGAAGCATTTGGCGTCGTGCGGATTCTTTCAGTATCGCTTTGGCAGCATTGTGGTGAATGAAGTGCAGCGGCGTGGATTACCGCTGACTCCCGAAAACGAGCGGGTTGTGCGCGAAGAACTCCGCGCACAGGAAGGCATGGACGCTATCGCGCGACGGGCGCTTCCGCTGCTCAAATCGGCATTGGAGAGCCACCCCAGCATTGTGATTGATGGCTTGTATAGCTGGAGCGAATATCGCCTACTGCGCCGTGACCTTGGCGCGACGATGATTGTGGTCGCCATCACCAGTGCCCGGATGCTGCGCTACGCCCGACTCGCCAACCGGGACGAACGCCCATTGACGATTATAGAAGCCGAGCGTCGGGACTGGCAGGAAATCGAGATGCTGGAAAAAGGCGGACCGATTGCGATTGCCGATTACACCCTCGTCAACGACGGCGAACCCGAAGAATTACTCGCCCAACTGGACGCGCTGATCGAGCGTTTGGGGTTTAGACCTTAAATCTCGCTGCGTCCCTGTAATGCGCGGGTGAGCGTCACGCTGTCGGCATATTCGATGTCGCCGCCCACAGGCAAGCCCCGCGCCAATCGGGTCATACGCAGCCCTTTGCCTACCAGTTCTTTCTGGATGAAGTTGGCGGTTGCCTCGCCCTCGAAGCTAGGGTTGGTGGCGATAATCACTTCCTGAACGCCGCCCTGATCGACGCGCTCGACCAGTTCCCGTATCTTCAGGTTCTCCACACCGACGCCGTTGACGTAGTTGATTGCCCCATGCAGCACGTGGTAAACGCCGTGATAGCTGCCTGTGCGTTCAATCGCCAGTACGTCCAGCGGTTCTTCCACCACGCAGATCACGTTCTGGTCACGCTGGGTATTGCTGCAAATCATACAGGGATCGTTCACGGTGATGTTGTAGCAGACGGAGCACAGGCGGGTGAGCGCCTTCAAATCGCGCAGCGCGTCCGCCAGCGTGATCGAAATTTCTTCCGGTTGGCGCAGCAGATAGTAGGTGAGCCTTGCCGCCGTCTTGGGTCCGACACCGGGCAGGCGGGAAAAAGCATCGATCAAGCGAGTAATCGGTTCGGGAATTGCATTGTTCATCGGATTTCCTGAGCCAAAATAACGCACAAATGTGCGTCTTTATTTTACCCTATTGCCATGCGAATGCCGACCCCTAGCCTACGCCCCAGATCAGCACCATACACGCGAGCAGTACCACAAACACCACAAGGGTCATACCGAGTCCAACACGGGTGAAATCGGCGGGTTTATAACCACCGGGACCCATGACCAGTATATTGCCGGGATGCGCAATTGGGGTTAGGAATGCCGTTGAGCAGGCGATGGCAACTGCCACCCCCACTGCTTGCGGATTGATACCGACCTGAAGCGCCGTATGCACAGCTATCGTCCCGAAAATGACCGCAGTCACCTGACTACCAACGACCTGTACGATAAGGATGGTCAGTACGATCAGCCCCGCCAATAGCGCCAGTGGACCATATGGGGAAAGCGAAGCAATCACCGCATTACCAATGCGATCTGCCAGACCGGTATTGACCATTGCGATGCTGACAGGCAGCATCCCGGCAACGAGAAAAATCACCCGCCACTCGACGCCACGATAGGCTTCGTCAATGTTCAAGCATCCAGTGACTACCAACGCCACAACGCCAATCAACAGCGCCTCTGGTGTGGACAGCAACCCCAGAATGGCAATCGCCAGCGTAACGGCGGTAATCAGCACCGCCAGCAGCATTTTCTCAGGATGCGGTGGTCGAACAGCATGACTGCTTTGTAGAACAAGGTAGTCCCGCTCATTCGCCAATGATTTGATCCGCTTGACCGGTCCCACCATCAGCAGCGCGTCGCCAACCTGTAGTGGAAAGGTGCCAACGTCGGTACGATAACTCCGTCCCTCGCGCCACAGCGCAACCGTTGTCAGCCCGTATTTGTTGCGGAAGCGCAGGTCACGCAGCGACCTGCCAACCGCAGCAGATCGAGGCGGGATAACGACTTCAGTGAGATCAACCGAATAGTCATGATGAGGATTGATGACGTGCCCGTTTCCACGCCCAATATCCAAGCCCCACTCACCCAACTGGGCGACCCGTTCTTCGCGCCCCAGTAGCAGCAGATAGTCATCCGCGCAGATTCGTTCCATCGGCTCTGGTATCAGGATCGCCTCACGTCCACGCCAGATCGCCAGCACCGTGAGTCCCAATGTCTCACCGATACCACTCTGGCTTAAGGGAACATCGACCAACCGTGAGCCGGGTAATACCTTGACCTCCCACATACGCTCTTCCAGTTGATAGGTTTTTGTGAGAGTACGCGACAGGCTACGTGGGCTGACGTTTTGTCCTACCGAGTCACGTTTCGGGAGCAATCGCCTACCGATCAACGCCATATAAGCCAACGCAACCAGCACGATCAAGCCGCCAGTCGGCAGAAAATCCATCATCCCCAATGCCTGCTGCCCTTGCTCGACCAGAATGTCGCTGATGATAATGTTCGCTGTCGTGAAGAAGGTTGCCATCCCGCCAACCAGAGTCCCAAACGACAGTGGAATCAACAGCCGAGAAGGACGCACATCGGAGTCGCGTGCGACCTGCATGGTCACTGGCAGCAAGATGGACGCAGCAGCAACCGATTTCATGAAAAGGGAGAGCAGCGCACTGGTCGCCATGAACATGACAATGAGCCGACCCTCATGTCCTCCACCCAATTGCCGCAGTCGATCCGCAAGCCACTGAATTGCCCCTGTCTCTTCTAATGCGTGGGAGATGATGAACAAGCCGATCAGGTTGATAATTGCCGGGCTGCTAAACCCCGAAAGCGCCTCTTCTGGCGTGACTATTCGCGTGACGCCTAACGCCAGCAGCACAATGAGCGCTACTACGTCGGCACGCAGCTTACCGCTTAGAATGGCAGCAATCGCGGCAAAGACAATGATGAGTAGAAGAAGTTCTTGTGTAGACAGCATGTGGCATGATTCAGCTTGGATGATCGTTGTTCTTAAAGATTAAGCGAACTTTACCAATTTGTGGCTGATTTACATTTCATAAATCAGCGTGTTCCCGCGCTTGCCCACAATTTCGATGACGTGCATCTGACGCAGACAAAACACCATTTTCTGCGCGAGATTTCGACTACATCCACGTGCTGCCGCGAGGTCTGCCGTCGTGAAGGGCTTGGGCAGGCTTTCCGGCAGCAGCGCCCTGAAATCATCCGGCGTTTCAAAAGCAATCTGTTCCACCACTGAAAGCAAGCGCCTGTCGGCGATACTCCATCGCTTGCGCCGCCAGCTTCCGCGCCCGTCATTGTGCCATATTTCTTCTTCGTGTGTGAAGACAATCTCAATCGAAAAATTGGGATGCGCGATCAATTCAGGGAAGCGGATCAACTCACGAAAGAGCAGATCGACAGTACCGCGCCGGGGCGATTTTCGCCTGCTCACGATCTCACCATCCTCATTCACACGTACCACCCAACGTACCTGCGCGATAGGATGTACCAGTCGTACCCGGTGCGTTTCCAGAAGATGTGCCAGTTTGGTTTTAAGGGCGGAGAATTGACGGGTTTGAATCTCAATTAATGTATCATCACGCACCACGTCAATGATGTAGCCGCACACCTTTGTTTCCAGAAGATCGCCCGGACGGGCGTACAATGCCTTGAGCGCCGCGTGTAACGATTTTTCTTGCAATTGACCAATTTGGGGCATTTTTCACACCTGTGAATTGACACAGGGTACCGTTTTCACAAAAAATTCGCAAAACTCAAGGTTCACAATGCAATCCTTACACTAAATTAAGTATAGTGCGCTGAACATTATTAGCGCCCACCCGACATCATTTTAGGAGCAAGGCGTCATGACCAACTTCACCTATGATCCGTTTCAGGAATTCATCAACAACCATCTCAACCTCGACGATCTCGAAGGGGTGAATCTTGAGGCTGTGGTCAGCTCGATGCGCGAAACGCTGGCGCGGTTGGCGAATGCCTCCACCGACAATCTCTGGGCAGACCATCTCACCAGTGTACAGGACATGGTTCGCCTTTGCCTGAGCACGGACATGATTTTGGACTTGCTCCCGGAAAAGCCAGACCTCAGCGGCATTGACCGCGCCGATCTTGAACTCTTCATCATGCTGGCAGTCTCGGTGGGATTCATCTGCCAGAACGATATGGTGACGGAACCGTCGGAACCGGCATTAGAATGCAGTGACTTGTTGATGGCACGCCGCCTGCGCACGATGTTGAAATCGGCAATGGGTTGGGTGAAGAAAGCCGCCGACGAAGGCGACCCGGTTGCCGAAGTCATGTGCAAAGAAGCGACGGAGCTTCTGGTGGAAACCGAGCAATTTGAATAGGGCGGGTTCGCGCATAGGCTCAGGTATGAGCCTACAAAAATTCTCACCGATCAAACAGCAAAAATCGGCTGAAATGGGGATGTAAAACTCCCCATTTTGATTTCTCCCCTCAATATCCGCTTTCAACAGCCTGTGCTACACTGAATCTGCTCGCTTCACGCAGTGGAGATTGGCGCTATGCAAGGCATTTGTACTCGGATTCACCCCATCGTTCGAGCGATTTTCTTTGCTCTGATGCTTCTCCCCCTGAGTGAACAGCCTACCGTTGAAGCGAGTAATTCACCTATCATCCGGCGTTTTGAGGGACATACAGACTGGGTGCTCGACGCCGCCTTCAGCCCCGATGGACAAACCGCGCTTTCTGCATCCAGCGATCACACATTGATTCTGTGGGATATAGCGACGGGTGAACCGATGCGTTCTTTGGTTGGGCACGCAGACTTCGTATCCAGCGTTGCTTTTAGTCCCGATGGACAAACTGCGTTCTCAGGGAGTTGTGCGGTAGAGGTTGATAATGTTTGCCCCAATACGGAACTCATCTTATGGGATGTAGGGACAGGTGAGCCGCTGCGTCGTCTTGAGGGAGATGCAGGCTGGATAACCAGCATTGCCTTCAGCCCTGATGGACAAATTGCTCTCTCCAGTTCTACGGCTGGCACGATTTTGTGGGACGTAGCCACTGGTGAACGGCTCCATACCTTTGAGGATGAACCGAGCACTGCGCTGAATATCGCCTTCAGTCCCGATGGGCGAAGCGCCTTTGCCGCCTACGCCACCGACGCCCTCTTCGTATGGGATCTCGAACCCGTCGCCATCCGTCACCGCTTTGATAAGCGTATCGCGCCTGTAGAAAGCGTCGCCTTCACCGCAGATGCAAGCATGGCGCTTTTCGCCTATTCTTCCGATGAAGACGCCGACTTCTTGATGCTCTGGGACACCATGACAGGATTTACGGTGCGCGAGTTCGAGGGAGACATCGATGAAATAACCAGCGTTGCCCTTAGTCCGAATGCGGAAACTTTCCTCACTGGCACTTACGCGGGCACGCTGGCACTATGGGATGTGACCAGTGGTGAGATCATCTGGCGTTTCACTGAACACGAGTCTATCGTCAAGAGCATCGCCTTTAGTCCTGATGGACAGACTGCACTCTCCACGTCGATTGACGGCATGATTCTGTGGGACGTGACGACAGACTAGGTTGAGAGGATCAGTTTTTCGGCTTGATCCCCAACAATTCCATTTCGTGCAGCAGCACTTCGGGCAAGCCTTCTTCCAGCGGGCGCGGGTTGTATCCCAGTTCCCGCTTTGCTTTGGCGTTCGAGCCGATGTAGGTTGTCCCCGCCATTGCTCGCAAGGTTTCGCCCGCCATGGTTTCCGGCACAGGGAAAATTTTCCCGACAGCGCCCATGAACCCTGCCATGATCTTCACCATCGTCGGACTGGCTTTGACTACCGGCGCAGGCACGCCCGTGACTCGCTCTGCAAGCTTATACGCTTCGATGAAGGTGTGGACGGGTCCTGCGATAATGTAAGTTTCCCCCGGCTTACCCTTCTCCATTGCCAGAAGATGCCCCTGCACGATGTCGTCTACGTGCGCCCATGCCAGCGCGGTTTTCTGGGGAAGCAGTGGGAGTTTGCGCTGAAGATACTGAATGAACATTTGCCGGAGGCTGCTGGTATCACCCTCTCCATAAACCAGTCCCGGCATGACGATCACCAGTGGAAGTCCCTGCTGCATCATCGGCACTGCAACACGATAATGCGCTTCCCATTTGGTGCGGTCATATTCGCTCAGGTGCTTGCCCTCGAAATGGTAGTTTTCATCGACCACCTGCCCGTGAGTGTCCGAGTTAATGGCTAAGGTACTGGTGTAGACACCTTTCGGGACACCGAGATCGCGCATCAATTCAAGCACGTTGCGCGTGCCGTCTACGTTGATCGCCTGCGCCATGCTGGTATCACGTTCGCCCAGCTTGTACCACGCGGCGACGTGATATACACCGTCTGCGCCTGTCATCGGCGCACGCATACTCTCTTTATCGGTCAGGTCGCCCTTATGCACTTCGACGCCAAGCGCCACCAGATCGCCCGCTTTTTCCGGCGTTCTGGCAATCGTGACGACCTGATGTCCCATTTCGACCAGCTTTCGGGCGAGCCGCCCACCGATGAACCCGGTTGCTCCAGTGACAAAATATCGCATAAGCGTTTCCTTGATCGAAGGTTGATGCGCAAGCTTGTGTTAAACCAGCGCATTTTCGGGAATAATAGAGAGAACACATCTCCCCACATCAAAGAGGAGAGCATCTTGAAAAGCAGCACGCAGCGCCGAGATACCGGTCAATACGCTCATCAGGGCGACAAACCTCGCTTGAAGAGGGCGGTGAGCCATGCTTGAAACGCTGCATTTGCTGTGCCAGCTTTTTTCAAGAGACTCGATCACGGTGGCAGAGGTTGCCCACGTCGTCGGCAGCGGAAAGATCACCACCGCCCCCGATCAGCCTATCGTCATCGAACCGCGTGCCTCTGATTTTCAGCGCATCGTCATTTCCCGCATCGGCAGCAGCGACATCCCCACACACGTCACGCTCACACCCGCACGTGGCAAAGTCCTCCTGATCGGGCAGTTACGCGCCGTCTACGGCGATTTTCAAATCCTGCCCCGCAGCAACTTCTTGAGCGCCCAGCGCGTCCTGTTCGCCGTCAAAGAACAGGGGATGCTGCATACCAGCCTGATCGTCGCCGAAATTGACACTGAGCGCGTCAGCGACGACAGCCGAGTCGCGCTGCTGATGGTACGGCGAGAATGAATGAGCCGCCTCAGAGAGAGGCGGCTCGTTGTCCTCAATTAACTGATGGCGACCCACGAATTCGGGCTATTCGTCGGTCCGCTCAGTCGGGCGATGCGTCCATCAGGCAGGCTCAGGTAAATGTCCTGCGTCTCGGTTGCGATGCCACGCTGCCACGTGGCGATATACGAACCCTGCGGTCCAGTCGCCCAGCCCATCAGTTCCTGATTTGCATCCCAGAAGGCGCTGTACTCCGGTGCAGGCGCTTGTAAGCCTGCGGGCGGTTCGGTGACACTCCCTGCCGTCCCCCGACTGTCAACAACGACAGTCCCGCTGTTGCTCAGGAAATAGAGGGTATCGCCGTCTGTGCGCCCGACGATCAAGCCGTTTTCAAACGTCTGTACCGTAACGGCAACTTGCTGTGGCGCTTCGGCGGGGCAACCGCTGATGGTGGAAATCAGCCAGTTGAACTCGCAGGCGACAGCCTCAGTAGCGACGGGTTCGGCGGTTGCCTCGGCGGTAGTCTCCACTGCTGCGCCCCCGCTGCCGCTGCGTCCGGTGATCGAAAGGGTGATTTCGCGCTGATCGATGGTGCTGTTGTCACCCAGATTGATCAACCGGACTCGCACGCGCACCTCGGCAATGTTATTCCCCGGATCGAGCAGACGTACCGCCCCCGTTCCAGACGAAGGCACAATCGGGTCAGGGCGCGGCAGTTCGGCATTCACGCCGATTCCGTTGGGCATCACCTGTTCAAACACAAGGTTGCTGTTGGGTGGGCGCTGGCTCACATCCCACGAGATCACGTTGATCACGGGTCCCGACGCGAACTGGCTGGCGGCAATGCTCGTGTTTGGCGTCGTCACGATGAAACGGCGCGGCGACGGTGTGACGTTGGTCGTTCCGGTGATCGGGATGATCAATTCACGCTGCGCCAATGTGGTTGGACCGGAGAGGCTCGCCAAGCGCACACGGACGACAATTTGATTGACGTTTTGCCCCGATGGAAGGATCGGCGCGACCACACCGTTGCCCGACGAATTGACAATCGGATTGGAGCGCGGTAGTTCGACGTTTAATGTACTACCGTCCGGCAGCACCTGCTCGAAATAAAGATTGGTGTCCACCGGGCGCGGGCTGACACTCCACGATACCGGAATGCGTGCCGTCCCCATTGCCAATTCTTGCCTGCTGACGCTGCTCACCGTCGTTGAAAAGGTCAGGTTGAACGGCTCTCCGGTAGGCGTCGGGGTCTGTGTGACAATCGGCAGCGTGACGATTTCCTGATCGTACAGGCGGAAGTTGTCCAGCCCGACCAGCGACAGCGACAACTGGATCGACTGTGCATCGCCACCCGGCGCAACCGGCGCGATCAAGCCGTCACCCGACGAATTGACAATCGGGTCAGGGCGTGGGAGTTCGATGTTGACGACCCGCCCGTCGCTCAGGATTTGCTCGAAGAACAGGTTGCTGTTAGGCGGACGATTGGCGACTTCCCAGCTTACCGTGATACGCGCGGTCCCCGCGGCAAGTTCCGCCGAACTTACGTTTTCCGCGTTGACACGGTAGAAGCGAATCATCGGCGTTGCCGTCGGCGTCGGGGTGGGCGTTGTGCCTTCGGGCAGCACAGGGATGGTCAGTTCACGCAGATCGTACACTCGCCCGTTGACCAGATCGAACATGCTCACCCGCAGCGTTACCGTGGTTGATCCATCTCCCGGCGGCACAGGCGCGGTCATGCCATTGCCCGACGGCGGCACGAACGGGTTGTCGCGTGGCAACTCGACATTCACGAGTGAACCATCGGCAAGCACCTGTTCAAACACCAGATTCGCAGTCGGTGGGCGGTTTACCGTTGTCCACGTCACCGGAATGCGGGCAGTGCCGTTTTCCAGTGAGTCTTCGTTGACGTAGGTCGCGGTGGTCGTAAATACCGTGATCGAGGGGCGATCACCGACGCTGCCGGAGCTTCCACCCTGCACAACCGGCAGTGTCAACTGACGTTCGCTCAGGACATCGCCGCTGAACAGGTTGACCAGCCGAACGCGCAGCACGATTTCATCTATGTCATAGCCGGGAGAAATTGGGGCAGCAACCCCTTGCCCGTTAGAAACCACCCACGGCAGCAAACGCGGGAGTTCCGCGTTTACGGTTGCGCCATTGGGCAGCACCTGTTCAAACACGAGATTTGATGTCAGCGGGCGGTTCTCCGTCGTCCATGCAACCGGAACACGCGCCGTTCGGTTAATCAAATCTTCGCGCGAAACGCCGCTGGCAGTAGTGGTAAACGCGGTAATCTGCGGCGTACCGGCGGCTTCTTCTTGCAAAGGCGGGGCGGCGCTCACCATTGTAGTGAGCAGAACACAGGCGATCAAGACGAGCATTATTCTTTGCATAAGTCTTTTCCCTCAATGATGAGCCTCGCTAGTGTAGCTATTTCTTGTTGCGCCCGAATCCTCCACGACTTTGAATCTTGGAACTGTCGTAGGCTTTTGTTTTCACAGGTTTACTTGATGAAAACGAACTGTTCGAACGATTGGAACTGAACGACGAACGGCTGGAACTCGATGATGAACGACTGCTGCTGCGAAAGAACGAGCTGCTGGAATTACTGCGCCGCGATGAAGACCATGAGTTGTCATCCGAATAGCTCTCCTCGTATTCTCCGTCGCCCTCGTAATCGCCCGACGAGCGCTGAATCCAGCCCCACACTACGAGGATAATGAAAATCATAATAAATATCAACGTAATTGGATCATCCACGCCAATTTCTCCTACTGCACCACCACATTGACACTACCCGCCAATACCTCATTGACGTAAAACTCTATCCTGTAGGGACCTCGATCAAATACTTCTGCCCCAATCGTCGGTTCAAAAATGAAATAGACGCACACATCATCGTAATTCCGGTCGGCAATCAACATGTCGGTATCTTCGACGGGAACGCCGTCATAATACATGCGGGCGAACACGGTTGTGCCGCGTGGAAACGCGCCGATGGCGAAAACGTTGATGTCTTGGGAACGGCGGTAAGTTGAGGTTTCATCGAGAGGGCATCCATCCGCGTCTGTGGAAAGCGCACTGGCGAACCGCGTGATGGTGACACCTGTGGAATCGCCGTAAGCGATTTCAACGGCTGGAGCCGTACCGGAAGATTGTGCCGACCAGAATCCTCCCCCAAAGAGCAGCAGCACTAACAGCAAACAACCCATTCCATGCTCCCAACCGTTGCCGCGCTACTACCATTGTACGCAGAATTTGAATCTATGCAGAATTTTGTTGGATAAAGGTTAAAGCGTGTGATGCACTTGACGCCCCTCATCCCCCAGCCCCTTCTCCCACGCAAGCGGGGCGAGCATGACATCAAAGTACATCACACGCTCCAAGAGCGTGTCTGAAAATTCGGATTTTCTTTCGACGTTCTTACGTCGCCACAGGTTAAAACCATGTGGCTACCAGAGGAAAAGTCCGCTAAAGAGACTGGTGTCGAGTGCCTTCAGTGCGCTTGGCTTCTCGGCAGCCGGACAATTTATTGTCTGGCGGCGCACTATCAAAGCATTCGCAATGGTTTCACTTAATGGGCGAACCCGTAGGTTCGGGCGAACCCACGGGTTCGCCTCTACAAGACCCGTTTGTGAGTAGGGGCAGACCTGCGTGTCTGCCCCGGCGCGTATCCGAAATTTTCTTCCGTAGAAATTTCCAGACACGCTCTAAAGCGTCACGTCAGGCAGGTTGAGCAGAAGGTGATCCCACGTCTTATAAGAGTGCAATGCCTGAACCACCTCAACCAGCGGTTCAGCGCAGATGCCCGGTAAATCGGCGTCCCCATCGTATTCCAGTTTGAACGCAAGCTGCTCGACAGGCGGCGTAAACTGCGCGTTGACCGTGCTTTTGTTGCCTCGCGCATCCATGCGATACCAGCCATAGTCGGGCAGATAGACGGCGTTCAAGCCATGCAGCGAATACCGATCCTCTTCCTCATTGACGCGCAGCCGTTGGTAGCACAGCCACGCCGGAATACCATTTGCCCGCAGCAGCGCCGCCAGCAAGTGACTTTTGGCGTAGCAGTAGCCCGTACCCGCTTCCAGCACGTCCGACGCGCTGCACGTCACCGGATTCAGTTGGTAATCGTAGCTGTGCTTGATTTCGTCACGCACCCATTCAAAGCATCGTCTGGCAGTCTCCAGCGGTGTTTCGCCAGCAAGTTCCTGCGCCAGTTTCAACAACGCCGGATGCTTCCAGTCAATCACGTCACTCACTGCCAGATATGCGTCCATCGGTAAATTCCCTGTTTCGCTCAACTGGTCACGAGTTGCCGACTGGATTCCACTGCCCGTAACGCTTCGGCAATCACGTTCATGCCTTCGTCGATTTGTTCATCCGTAATCGTCAACGGCGGCAAGAAGCGAATGCCGTTGGCATGTAAACCCGCCCGCATACAGATGACGCCGCGTTTCAGTGCTTCTGCTGCGACCTGCAACGTCTCCTGTGCCGCTGGCGCTTTCGTCAGTGGATTGGTGACCAGTTCCATCAGCATCATTGCGCCCAATCCCCGAACGTCGCCAATCAACGGGATTTCGCGCTGCAAGTTGAGCAAATGATGGCGCAG
>DATGQJ010000678.1:0-5947 GCA_035304265.1 Oceanobacillus sp. | reverse complement strand
CGTAGAATGGAGTATGATTTTCTGGGGAGCGGATTTTCTGGAAAAAGTGGTCGGGTTGAGCAAGGTCGATGCGTCCGGCTCGATGGCGATCTTCTTTGCGGCAATGCTGATCGGGCGGATCAGCGGCAGTCGGCTCACGCGGGTGTTTCCCACCAGCCGCCTGCTGATCGCCGCGATACTCACGGTGTTGGTCGGTTTCCCGATGCTGTGGCTGGCGCAAATACCTCTGCTCAATTTGATCGGGTTGTTTCTGGTCGGGTTGGGCGTGGCAAATCTGTTTCCGCTTACGTTGTCGGCGGCGTCGGGCGTTGCCGCCGGACAATCGAATAAAGCAAGCGCCCGTATTTCGCTGGCAGCGGGGACGGCGATTTTGATCGCCCCGCAGGTCCTTGGCACAACCGCCGATCAGATCGGCATACAAAATGCGTTTGGTATCGCAGGCGTGTTGATCGTCGCCGTGCTGGTGCTCACGGTGATGGCGAACCGCGCCGCCTCTACATCATAGGAATAGACATTATGGAGACGCTTCGAGTAGGTTTGATTGGCTGTGGCAACGTGGTCAGTTACGGGCAT
Source organism: Oceanobacillus sp. (assembly GCA_035304265.1). Lineage (GTDB taxonomy): Bacteria > Chloroflexota > Anaerolineae > Aggregatilineales > Phototrophicaceae > Flexifilum. The sequence continues at coordinate 5,374 of DATGQJ010000678.1, read as the reverse complement.
CGTCCCGCGCTGACGACGCTTCCCGACGTAAAATTGATGGCGCTTGCGGACGTTACCGAAGCACGGCGGAAAATCGGGCAGGAATGGTTCGGCTTGCCGGACGATGATCTGTATGCCGATCATCATGCCCTGCTTGAGCGTGATGACATTGACGCGGTGGTGGTGACTGTACCGCAGCAGTTCCGGCGCGAGATCGTGCTGGATGCGATCAACGCGGGCAAACACATTTTGAGCGAGAAGCCAATTGCGCTTGCGCCTGCCATCGCTGCGGAATTGATCGCTGCCGCCGAAGCGAAGGGATTGACCTTCGGCATGGTGCATAACTACCACTTCCTGCCGGAGTACAAAAAGATCAAGCAGTTGATTGACGGCGGAACGATTGGCGACCTGCGGGTGCTGACCATGCACTATCTAGGCGTGATCGACAACCCCGGCGCAAAGGAATATCAAGGCGATTGGCGGCACAAACTGGGCGCGGGCGGCGGCGTGTTGATGGATATGATCCATGCGGTGTATCTGACGGAGTGGTTGTTCGGGGCAGAGGCGCAGCAGGTGATGGCGTTCGTGGATGCGCCGACTTACGCCCATCGTCAGCCGGAAGTGGAAGACCTTGCGCTGCTGCAAGTAGCATTCCCGACGGGATATGCGACCATACACATGGGCTGGGGGCAAGGTGTAGGCGGCGTGGACGCCAGCGGCAGCGCGGGACATCTGCGAATGCGCTACCACCAGTACCAGACCAGCGGCTTCAACCGTCCCGCAGAACTGTACACGGTTCGCGACTGGGAGCGCACTGATCATGAGATGGACGCGCTGCCGGAGCACATGCAGAATATCGCGCGTTCGTTCACGGAATTGTGGGCGGATTTTCGAGATGCAATTCGCCAGCAGCGCCCAACGATTGCGCCCGCCCGCGCCGGACATCGGGCGCTGGAAATCGCGCTTGGCGGGTATCTGTCAGGAGTCACCGGGCAGGTGGTGACGCTTCCCTTCCCCACCGATCATCCGGTTTACCAGCAGGGGATTTACGGGCTGCGCGAAGTCGAGGCGTGGGAAGGCAGCCAGACGAAGCAGGCAGGGATTTTCGGGCTTAGGGAGTAGGCTAGGCACATGGATAGTTCACAGGCTGAAAATCCATGTCCGAGCGTTGGGAGTATATCCTTTACGTGGGGCAGGCTTCACAACCTGACGTTCCTCAGAGGTTTCAACCTTCTGGACATACTTACAGCCGAGCCGGTTGTTGCCCGCGTATGCAACCACTGTGGAAACGTCCAAATCTTCTTGAAACGCGAAGTTCAGAGAGTGATTGATCAGTCAAAGCGGGAAAAGCGCAAGCGACACGGATAAGCGAACGGGGCAAGCACGATACTTGCCCCGACGTTTTTGTTCTACGCTATTCCGTCCCCAACACCCCGTTTACGATCTGAAAGACCGAGCGGGCAAGCGGTGACAGCGGTTCGCCTGCGGTGCTGGAAAACTGCGGTATAGAAATCCGCACGTACAGATTGTCCTGCACGAAAATGGCATCCGAGCCGTAAGTGCCGCCGCCAAACGCATTCGGCTGTGGGAAATTTTCGCGGGTTTGCGCGTTTTCGAGCGAGCGAACCCGACCAAGCACCTCATCGTAATATGCCTGCGCCGCTTCCGGAGTCTCGAATACGCCGAAGGTCAAATCCGCCTCGCTGCCGCCCGGCTCGGACATGGCGACGATTGCGATTTCGCCACCTTCCACTTCCTCGTAAACGACTTCTTCACGAGTACGCCGCCAGAGCAGCGCCCCGCCGCTCATTTGGGCAGGCACAGCCGCAACCAGTTGATCCAGCAGCGATTCAGAGTCCGCACTCGCCGCGTCTTCCGTCTCCGCACTCTGCGCCGCAGGATCAGGTGTGTTGGTCGGGCGCGGCGTCTCAGTCGGCTCCGGCGTGTTGGTCGCGGTTGGAGAAGGGGTAATATCTAAATCTTCCGGTGCGCAGGCAGCGGCGGCGACGATCAGCGCAATCAGCAACGCATATTTCAAAAAGCGCATGTCAGCTCCTGTAGAAGTTGAAAATCAAGCCTCATCCTCAGGGACGAGTTGCAGGCGCTCCGGCACTAAACCAGTCATGACCATTTGCGCCACTTCCATCTCGGTCACATCTTCCTTGTAAAAATCGCCCACTTTGCGCCCACCACGAATGATGGTGAAGCGGTCAGCTACTTCGTGGACGTGGGCGATATTGTGGGTGATGAAAATCACGGAAAGCCCGCGTTCTTTGGCGCGGCGCGTATAATTCAGGACTTCCTGCGTCTGCTTCACCGAGAGCGCCGAGGTAGGCTCGTCGAGAATCAGCAGCTTCTTGCCGAAGTATACGGCGCGTCCAATCGCAATCGACTGGCGCTCACCGCCGGACAGTGACGCCACCGGCTCGTCGGCGCTGCGAATGCGAATGCCGATGTCGGCAAGCGCCTCTCGTGCTGTTTCCGACATCTCACGGTGACGCAAGGTGCGTATAGGTCCATGACGGCGGACGAGTTCCTGTCCTAACCAGAAGTTGCGAGAAATGCTCATCAGCGGCACCAGCGCGAGGTCTTGATAAACCGTCTCGATACCAAGATCACGCGCGTCGTTCGGGGAATTGATGTGAACCGGACGCCCCTCGAAATAGATTTGCCCGAGGGTGGGCGTATGCACTCCGGTCAGAATCTTAATCAGCGTGGATTTGCCCGCGCCATTGTCGCCAAGCAGCCCGACAATCTGCTGTCGATCCACGCGGAAATCAACACCACGCAAGGCATCGACTTTGCCGAAACTCTTGTAGATTCCTCGCATTTCAACCAGCGGCGTCTCGTTCATGTGCGCACCCGCCTTACTGAGTTATTGATGGTTACCGCCACGATAATGATGATACCAATCACGCCTGAGAACGCCCGCGCGTCCACGCCAACCAGCACCAACCCGGTTTGCAGCATTCCGAAGATCAGCACGCCAAGCAGTGCTCCAAAAATGCTGCCATAACCGCCCGTCAGCAGCGCCCCACCGATCACCGACGCGGCGATGACTTCCAGTTCCAAACCATCGCCCATCAACGGGTCAACGTTGGAGAGGCGCGAAACATTGATGATGCCTGCCACACACGCCAGCATCGCGCAGATGATGAAGTTCGTCACCTTGACGCGGTTGACGTTGATACCCTGCGCCCGTGCCGCGCCGGGGTTGCCCCCCACCGCAAAGACGTGGTTGCCATAACGGGTCTGCGTGAGAATGAACTGGAACACGACGACAAGGATGAGCCACCACATCACGCCGCTGCGCAGGTTCACGTCCCGATCCACGAAATCGAAACGTCCGTTCATCAAGTCAAAGAAACTGACTTCCAATAGTGTATCGGTGTGGTTGAGTTGATCAACGGCAGCCATCACCAGCAAGGCAACTGCGCCGAGCGCCACCGCGAGAAATACCACCAGACGCAGGGCATTGAGAAAGACGAAAACGTCACGAAAATCACCCTGATCGTTGCGGTAATTCTGAAGGCGGCTGCGTAGCGCTTGCCAACTACTACGGATGAGCATGATGCCCATATAGCCGATGATCGCTGCCAGCACCAGCGCCCCGATTCCGAGTATCCAGCGGTTGAACCACACGTAAGGCGGTGGCAAGCGGTAATCGGCATAACGCAGAATGCGCCCGTCGGCGACGACGACCAGTAGAATCGCTCGATATGCCAGCATCGTCCCTAACGTGACGATGAACGACGGAATATTGAACCTGATCAGAATCAAGCCGTTGATCAACCCTAGAATGCCCGCAAAGATGAGGGCAATAATCGCCGCCGGAATCACCGAAACAGGTTCAAGACCAAAAGCGCCTTCGGTCATCATCAGCAGGAAGACCAGCGCTCCCGCGCCATAAATCGAGCCAACCGAGAGGTCGAACTCGCCAGAGATCATGAGAAAGGTGATGCCGATGGCGACGATACCGCGCGTGATGGCGGTGGCAAGAATGCTGGCGATAGAACGCGGCTCAAGAAACAGGTCGGTGCTGATCGAAAACAGCATGAGAATGGCAAAGAAGCCAACAATCGCGCCAGCACCGGGCACGCTCGCAAGACTGTTACGAATTGTGACTGTCGCCGAATTATGGACGCCAATCGTGAGAAAGCGATAAACCACCAGCGAAGACAGCAGCAATAGCGAACCGGGACCCAACAGTTCCTGAGCCGCCGGTAAATTGTCAAATATCGTTCCGCCTCTGGGGACAACCGTGTGGAGATCGGTTACGCCGGACATAAACATGCCCAACCCGATCACGGCGGTAATCAAGACTACCCACTGCGCCCATGCCCATGCGCGGCGATCATGCCGCCATAAGCCATAGACCGTTCGCAGGGATACGATTCCCCAGAGAAGCCCACCGACAATCACCAACCATTCAATGAGATTGAGATCGCGGCGGCTGATGTTGGCGCGTTCACCCAGCGCCAGCCAGCCCGTCAGCACCTGTTCGGCAAGGAACAGGCTCACCACCCCTACAATACCAAGCAGCAGAATGGTCAGGAAAACACCGGGCGCTCGACGTGAGTGTCTGTCGCTAAAATAGACATCCATACTCACGAAATTTTCGTGACGCCAAAAGCCCCACGCAGTTCGCAGTGTCACCAACGCCCATATGACACAGCCGACAATCGACACCAGTTCGATGACGTTAATGTCACGCCGGCTGATATTGGCGCGTTCACCCAGCGCCAGCCAGCCCGTGATAAGCTGCTCGGCGAGGATCAAACTGGCAATACCGACGATGGCAAGTAAAACCAGCGTCCATGTAAAGTTCGACGTAGCGCGGTAATCCTCCACGTCTGGACTTGCAAAAGAAACCTGTGGGATACTCCCTGAAGTGGGAGACATTTCTCCCATACCGAAATCCTTCAAACTTCAAAATAAAGAACGGAATCGTCATTAAATACATCGTGAGTGAGGGTGTGACCCCTCACTCACGAGTTCAATCATTCTTTTGACGACGAGATTAACGATAACCTGCCGCCGTGAGTTCGATGATCTGCTCGACGTTGCTCTGGTCGATGACGCCCGGACCGGTGAAGATGTCGCCGCCGGGGGCAAGCGCGTACTGGCTGTTCAGGTAGAGCCACATAATGGTCTCGAACCCTTGCAGGTACGGCTGCTGGTCAATCGCCTGAAGCAGGTAGCCACTCTGGATCATCTCGTAGATTTCCTGGCTGGTGTCGTGGGTGGTGGCGTAGACCTGACGTGGCTCCAAGCCCATTTCCTGCGCCGCCAGATTCCAGCTTGAGGAAGGATTCGGTCCAAGCAGCGTGATCGCGTTGGTATCCGGATTCGAGGCGAAGTGATCCTGAATCGTGCCTGCCGATGCGGTCACGTC
>DATGQJ010000677.1:0-3094 GCA_035304265.1 Oceanobacillus sp. | reverse complement strand
CAGGTTGGTGGTTGTGCCGAGAACTACCGTCTGCCGGAGCGCCGCGTCCATTCGCCGGAGCGCCGCCTCGCGCGAGACATCATGGACGATGATCTTGGCGATCATCGGGTCGTAGTGAAGGGTAATCGCATCACCCGACCTTACACCCGAATCCACACGAATGCCCGGTCCTTCTGGTGGTAGGAACAGACTCAAGGGACCAATTGCCGGAAGGAAGCCGTTGTTTGGGTCTTCGGCATAAAGCCGGCATTCGATAGCGTGCCCGCGCTGGAGGATTTCCTGCTGGGTGAAGGGCAGCGGCTCTCCGGCAGCGACGGCAAATTGCAACTTGACCAGATCAAGCCCTGTGACCAACTCAGTAACGGGATGCTCGACCTGCAAGCGCGTGTTCATCTCTAAAAAGTAGAATTCGCCCTCCGGCGTGGCGATGAATTCCACCGTCCCCGCGTTGACGTAACCGACAGCGCTTGCCGCGCTGACCGCCGCCGCGCCCATTTTCCCCCGTGTTTCATCGGTCAAAAGCGGGGATGGCGATTCTTCGATGACTTTCTGGTGGCGGCGCTGGGCGCTGCACTCGCGCTCGAACAGGTGAACCGTGTTGCCTTGTGTGTCCGCCAACACCTGAATTTCAATGTGCCGTCCGCGTTCGATGTAGCGTTCCAGAAAGACACGCCGATCATTGAAGGCGTTTTGCGCTTCGCGTTGGGCAGCATCCAGCGCGTCGGGCAAATCCTCGCGGCGGTAAACGATGCGCATCCCTTTGCCACCGCCGCCGCCCGCCGCTTTCACCATCACCGGATAGCCAATGCGATCCGCCGCTTGCAGAAAATCTTCTTTTGTCGCGCTGTCCGATTGGAAGCCGGGAACAAGCGGAACGCCCGCCTGTTCCATCAGCCTTCGCGCTTCGGTTTTCACTCCCATCAGGCGGATCGCGTTCGGCGGCGGACCAACCCACGTCAACCCATTGTCGATGACCGCCTGTGCAAAATCCTCGTTCTCTGAGAGGAAGCCATAACCTGGATGCACGCAGTCACAACCCGCTTTGCGGGCGACCTCAAGCAGTTTTTCGATTCGCAAATAGCTTTCAGTCGGTGGGGCGCTGCCAATGGGAAATGCCGCATCCGCCAATTGAACGTGCTGCGCGTTTGCGTCGGCGTCGGAATACACGGCAACGGCGCGTATGCCTAGCTCACGGCAGGCACGGATGATACGAACGGCGATTTCGCCTCGATTGGCGATCAGGCAGTTTGTCAACATATGGGTTCTCGAATGTTCAGGCTGAGTCTAACACAAAGCAGCTTGATTCAAATCATCGGCGGTAGTTCTGTTGGCGGTATTGGAGGTGGCTGGAAAAACAACCCTTGCAGCGAATAAGCGAGGAACGCGATCAGCGTGATAATCACGATGATGGTCAGAATGATACGGCGAACTGTCCAGAAAGGGCGGGGTTCAAGGTCATCCGAGTAGCCCGATTCGTCGTCATCCTGATAATACAGTTCATCATCCATCAGGTTTTAGTCCGGGAATCAAGAGGGCGGTTCGTCACCGCCCTCGCTTTGTTGCTCTCAGGAATTCGAGACGGCAATCGGTCCGACGCCTTCGGTGATGATGCCCTCCGGCGACCCTTTCTGAATCGCCAACTTCACCTCGCCAATCGCCCGTGTGACCTGAATTTCGCGCGGGCAGGCGGGCGTGCAGTTGAAGATGGTGCGGCAGCGCCACACACCGTTCGGCTCGGCAAGCAATTCCAGCCGTTCTTTTGCGCCCTCGTCGCGTGTGTCGAAGATGAAGCGGTGCGCCTGCACAATCGCCGCCGGACCCACGTACTGCCCATTCGCCCAGAAACTTGGGCAAGAGGTGGTGCAGGCAGCGCACAGGATGCACTTGGTGGTGTCGTCGAATTTCTCGCGGTCTTCCTGACTTTGCAGCCGTTCGCGCCCGTCGGCGGGTACAGGGCTGTTGTTGACGAAATAGGGCATGACCGAGCGATAGTGTGCGAAGAATGGCTCCATATCTACCACAAGGTCTTTCAGCACAGGCAGCCCTAGAATCGGCTCGACCTGAATCTTCGTGCCCACGTCTTTTGCCAGCACCTTACACGCCAGACGATTTACACCGTTGATGCGCATTGCGTCTGAACCGCACACACCATGAGCGCAGGCGCGTCGCAGGGTCAGCGTGCCATCCTGCTCCCACTTGATGCGGTGAAGCAGTTCAAGCACGCGGTCAGTCTCTTCAACATCTGACAGTTTGAATTCCTGCCAGTAGGGTTTGTTTTTGCCGGGTACTTCAGGGTTGAAGCGCCGAATGCGAAAAGTTACATCCATGTTCAGTGTCCTATCTAACTACTTTTCACTCATCAATACACACGCTCTTTCGGCTTGAAGCGCTCGTCCACTTCTGCCAGCGACAAATCAACCTTCTTCTTGAGATTGATCTCCGGCTCGACCACACCCTTCGCGTAGGGCGTGTCCTTGTGCTGGATCAAGGTATGTACCAACCAGTTCACATCGTCGCGCTCTTTGTAGTCCTCACGGCTGTGCCCGCCTCGGCTCTCGGTGCGGGTAAGCGCTGCAATGGTGGTCACTTCGGCGATGTCGAGCAGGCAGCCAAGCTCCCATGCTTCCATCAGGTCGGTGTTGAACTTCTGCCCCTTGTCGTCGATCATCAGATCGGTCTGGTAGCGTTCCTTTAATTCCCGAACGCAATCGAGCGCGACCTTCATTCCCTTTTCTTCGCGGAACACGCTCACGTTTTCCATCATGATCGCCTGCATGGACTTGCGAAGTTCGCCGGGGCGGGTTTTGCCGTTGCTGTTGCGAATGCGGTTGAGTTCTGCCTCGACTTCGCCGGAAGGATTTGGGGGAAGCGGGACAAAATCGGCGTGTTTCACGTACTCGGCAGCACTCTTGCCGCCGCGCCGTCCAAACACTACGAGGTCAACCAGCGAGTTTGTTCCCAGACGGTTCGCGCCGTGACACGAAACACACGCCACTTCGCCCGCTGCGTAAACGCCGGGCATCACCGTCCAGTTCTCGTCGATCACGACTTCCGCGTTGACGTTGGTTGGAATGCCGCCCATTGCGTAATGCGC
>DATGQJ010000676.1:0-6723 GCA_035304265.1 Oceanobacillus sp. | reverse complement strand
GAGCATGACCGGACCCGACCACGAGCGTGAATTCACCGTCGAAGTGTTGATCGGCGAGCGCGTGGTCGGAACAGGTACAGGACGCAGTAAGCAAGCAGCGTCCCAATCTGCGGCGCGGGACGCACTGCGGCGTCTGACGGAAGAGGCGTAGTCTTTATTTACGATTGCCGCTTGCCAGCGCCGCGCTAATGCCTAACCCGATGTAAATCGTTCCTGTGAAATAACGCTGGAAACGCAGATAGCGCAGGCTGCCGCGCAGCCATTTTCCGGCGGTTCCGGCTGCCAGCGCGTACAGGCTGTCGGAGATGACGGCAATCGTCACGATAATCAGTCCCAATATCAGCATTTGCAGCGTGACCGATCCCCGGTTGGCATCGACAAACTGCGGCAAAAAGGCGAAGAAGAACAACGCCGTCTTCGGGTTGAGGGTCGCCACGATCACCGCCTGCGAGAACACGCGGCGCAGGCTTTTGTGCTCGATCACCTGTGCCTGTTCGCCCTCATCCCGCGACATGAGCTTGCGAATGCCGAGATAGATCAGATATGCCGCGCCGAGATACTTGACGATCTCGAACGCCAGCGCCGACGACAGCAGAATCGCCGAAATTCCAAATGCCGCGCCTATAACGTGAAAGAGATTGCCGAGTTCGACGCCCATCACCGACGCGAGTCCCGCTCTGCGCCCCTGTTCCACGCTGCGCGTGATGATGTAGAGGACGGCTGGACCGGGTGTGACCACCAGTGCAATCGCGGCGGCGAGGAACAAAGCCAGATTTGACGGGAGAAAGTCCATTGTGATGCATTCCTTTGGTTACTGAGTGCGTTCGATAAAGACGCCGACGACGGCGAGACGATGGTCGGATGCGGGACTATCCAGCACCAGCACACCTTCGTTAGCGGGCAGATTGCGCAGCCAGATATAGTCGAAGCGGGCGCGGGGCACACCAGAGCGCACCAGTGTAGCCGCGATTTCAAGGGGCAACCCCGCGAACGGATCGGTGAAGCCAGCCCCGCTTAGCTGCTGCATCAGCGGCGAATCAGGGACGTTGTTGAACGTTCCGCCGAGTACCGTTCTGCCCAACGCACCACCCGGATGATGACTGGCGATGATCGTGAAGACCTCGTTCAACTGTACCTGCTGTGCCTGCTGTTGTTCTTCAATCGACGTACCGCCGCCGACTTCCAGCAGGTATTCCAGCCACGTGTTATAGATTGTGATGACGACGCCGGGTTCTGGCTGAATCTGGACGCGCTGCAATCCGGTTTGCTGACCGAGACTAGTGAGCAGCTCTCCGTCGTCGAAGGCGATAGGAATGCTGGACAGGACGGCAAGACCGTACAGCCCTTCGTTGGTGGGGAAGAAGCGCCTGTCCATACCAAGACGACGCGCCAGCCACAGCGTCTGATCGACGCCGAAGCTGGTGATACGTCCGGCATCCACTTCTTGCAAGAGGACGACATTTGCGCCGCTTTGCTGGATGGTACGGGCGATGTCTTCCAGCGTCTGGTTGTAGAACTCGTCGAAGCCGCCGTGTATGTTGTAGGTGGCGACGCGCATTGTCTCGACGCCTGTGACGGCTGGAATAATGGGCGGGCGAGCCAGATACGCCGCGCCAAACGATGCGCCTGCGACGACCAGCGCCGCGACGAATGATAACGCGAGCGGACCACTTGTCCACGGGATGCGGCGCTGCGTTTGCGTCATGGGAAGGGCGGCGAGGAACACGCCGAACAGCAGCACCCCTAAGCCCAAGCTGCGAAAGCCGCGCAGCAGGGGCGGAATGGTGTTATTCAAGAACGACAGATTGCCCGTCAGGTTGCGGACGTAGGCGTATTCGTAGGTGAAATTGTCGCCTACCACCAGCATACCGAAGACGATCATGGCGAGGATCAACCATAAGCCGCCAAAACTGCGCTCACGTTCGGCGCGGGGACGAACCAGCCACCACCACATCATCGAGACGCCGAACTGCGCGATGACTAACGCGCCACCGGCAATCGCACCACGGAAGCGCGTCCCGAAGACCACGAGCAGAATGACCAGCAGCATCCACAGCCAGCCGCGCACGCTGCCCTCGAACAAGCCGACAAAGCTGCGTGCCCTTGCCCGCACGAATGGGACGATAGGCAGCAGCGTTGCCAGCGTGACAAACGGCAAGAAGGTCGTGTAGTCGGTGTCGGCGCGTCCGGCGATAGCGTTGGGCAGCGCCAGCAGCGCTAGCTCGATGAACAGCAGTCCACCCAGACCGATGCCGCCCCAGAACGGCAGCAAGCCGTAGCGTGGAGCAGGGAGTTCGGGGCGTTCGCCGCGCGAATCCCATACGAAGGCGAGCAAGACGATGACGACAGCGACGATGGACAGGATCATCTGTATGTTGGCGTAGGCGGGCGACCACGACGGGTCGAGGGTGTTGCCTGCCGCGCGAAACAGTTGATCTGCGCCGATGGCGAAGACAAAGAAGTAGGGCACCAACTGCGCCCGATCACGGATGAGCATGGCGAGGTACATCAACGCTGCGGCTACCGTGAGCGAGGCAGCGCTGGTCGGGGTAAGTCCATACGCGCCGGACATCATCAGTCGTCCGCCTGCCACGAGGACGGCGGCGACGACTATCAATGGGCGCAACCTTCCGAGTACCACTGCTAACAGCGGCAGCGCCAGCATATACACCAGAAAGGTGACTTCACTGCTGACCACTGCCGGGTCGGGTGCATTGGGATTGATCGGCTCCACACCGAGGGCTTGCAGCCCCAACGCCGCCGAAGCGCCCGCAACGCGGCTGTAGACCATGCCGACCAGAAAGCGCAGCGCCTGAATGAAGAATAAGCCGATCAACCCGGCTTCGAGCAGCATAAGAATTTGAGGGTCGAGACGAAGGCGTTTCAGCATCTTGGCTTCCTTGCGGTACTCCAAGAAGTGTACGCAGTTCCGCCAAAAGTCACAACCCTCTGGCGTGATGGTTTGCTGCTACAGCAGTTTTTTATTGCGACAACTGCCGCAATTTGGTTAGTTTCTGAGCGGTTCTTGTGCTTCGATGTGGCTTCTGGCGATTTCTTCCGCCTGATCTTTGATTCGTTCGGGAAGCAGCCAACCATCCTTTGCCGTGAGACGGACGTAGTAGCGCTTGTCGCGTGCATCCACAATCAGATGGTAGTTGCTTTTGAACTCCGGCGGGGTTTCGATGACTTTATCGATTGTGACCTGTCCTCTTCCCGAAACTGATGCTTCGAATGTGACGTGTTTCTCTTTCACTGGTACTACCTTTGATACTTTGAAACGGGTTTCAGGATATGCCAGAAATAGCACGAGCGCAAGAGCTATTTCGTCCTACATTAAGGTCATGCTGGCACTATAGAAAAATGACACGACACTTTGACTTCCGGACAATCTGTGTTACTCTTTAGATTAAGATACCTGTGAATGAACAGGCGATAGTTTCGACGGAGTGAAAGGAGATCAGTTCTTCACGGTAACCACGTCTAGAGAAAGGTCAAATATCAATGCCTCAAGTCAAAATGGGTGATACAGTCCGGGTTCACTATACGGGCAAACTGGAAGATGGCACCGTCTTCGATAGCTCGGTAGACCGCGAACCCATCGAGTTCACCTTAGGCGAAAGTCAGGTCATTCCGGGATTTGAACAAGCCGTTCTTGGCATGGATCTGGGAGAGACGAAAAGCTCCACCATTCCAGCCGAGGAAGCTTACGGTCCTTACCTTCCGGAACGTTTGCTGGCAGTCAGTCGAGCACAGTTCCCTCCACACATTCAGCCGCACGTTGGACAGCGACTACAGGTTAATCAGGGCGATCAATCCACCATGAGCGTCACCGTCGCCGAAGTTTCCGACGATCAGGTGATACTGGATGCCAATCATCCTCTCGCGGGGAGAGACTTAACCTTCGACATCCAGTTGATGGAAATCGTCTCCTGAAGTCGAAGCGTAACAATTGAGCCGCGTATCAGCAGCATACGTGGCAGGCAAAACTGAATAACTTCCTATTCTTCAGGCGGAATCCCAACGTCCACCAGCCATTGCAAAGCGACAGAACGGTCAAAGAAGATGGCTGTTGTGATACGCGGATTATCCGCCGTGAAGCGTTGCGCCGTTGCAGGCGTGATTAACTCGGAATAATTCTGGGATAAAACGACAGCGAGATAGACCCGAAAATCGGGATGTGCTTCCATGAGCTTGCGCAGTTGGTCGCTGCCAAATGAGGTGATGGCTGGATTGAGCAGGTAGGCGCGAGCCAGCACGATATAGGACAAGCCAATTCCGGGAGTGCTGAGGTCGTGAAGCGCCAAATAGGGACGATCCTTCGACCAGCTTACCAGCGACGACATCACCTCGTTTGCCCATATACGCAAGATAGTGATATTCAACAGGCTGATGGCGTAAACGACGATACGTCGGTCAAAGTACCATTCACGGGTGATGCCGTAAGCGATTTCTTCCACGTTTGCTGCCTCCTGCCATGACTCTTACGATGTCGAGTGCTTGAGGCAAGGCGAAGCACACTCGATGATGGAGATGTTGTTATCTATACCGTTAGAAGTGTGGGAATGTCGCAGTCTCATTACTGATTAGGAGAACCGAGTTTCTGGAGTGGGTTGAAAAGGGCTATGAATGCTTTCAGGATTTACCATCACGTGTGTTAACAAGAACCAGAGAGGGATTGTTACCAGAGTGGGTGGTGATGGCTGGAGTTTAGAGGCACGTGACGCCATTATCAAGATGCTGAGCGCACAAATTCGGCTCAACATCCAGATTGAGGGTAAGTTTGTCGAAGTTGGGCTTCGCGGCAGTGGTTTTGATGCTTACTTTGTGACAGAGCCGGAAGGTTTCCCTCTCCACGACCTGCCTGATCTGCCCAGTTGTTAAGTCGCGCACCTCACAGCGGATTCGCTTTTGTAATGGAACTAGAGTATCATTAACTTACCTCCGAGCAGTTCTACCGCCAACGGCACGGTTGTCAGGTGTCCACACACGGCGGATCACCCCCAATCAATTCACTCATGCCTTGTAAATAGTGGAAACTGTAACCATGCCTACAACTGTCCTACACCTGCAAAAGCGTTTCAAACTCACTATCGTCGATGGGCTGCCACAAGCACCGATTGAAATGAACGGTGGCGTCCATTGGGTCATGTGCTGTCCGTTATGTGGGTGCAGTCATCAATTACGGGGTGTGGACGAGGGTTTGCCGTATACCCCGCTCTGCCAAACTCAACCGCTGCTGTTTAAGACTGAACTAGCCGCGTGGCTCAAGCAGTTCCCGGAAGTGAGCAAGTATTCGTCCTTGCGCCTGATTGAGAAGGCTGCCTGAAGGGAAACATGATGGAAGCGAAAGAAGTTCGTCTAAACTACTCCGAATGGCAGGCGTTGGCTGTACTGTACAAACATCGTGACCGCGTATCCAGCCCGCTGCGTTACGTTGGATTGAAACCCGCCATTGTCGCGCTGACCAAGCATGATCCCCCGTTGGCGCAGTGGGTGGGAAAAGCATCACAAGAGCAGGTACATATCACAGATGCGGGTGTTGCCTACTACGAATCCGACAGGTGACAATAGATTCGGAATGTCCGGTGACTTGAGTGTTCTCCTCACGTTCACAAGCGCTAGAGATGGTAATGACCATGTCTTCCGAATATTTTCCTTCAATATATTCGGCTAGCAAAGAACTCTGGTATTGCGCTATAGTTGTTCTGGTGCTTTGTAGCGACATACTATCCATGCCCCAAATGTGAACTGGTTCGATTCCCAGTCAATTGGGGTCATCCCTCCACAATGCCCCAATCTGAATCACTTCAGTAGAACTTCGTTCAGATTACTTGCCCTTCCACATATTCGAGGAGGAGAGTGTCATGAACCAGTTCGTGATAAAAATTGGGAATTCCGCGTCCAGGTTCGACGGCTTAGCGTCGGAGATGACGGAGCAAGTCGATGAAGAAGACCTCAAAGTAAGGCTTGCTACTTCCCCTCAAACAGAGACGCTTTACGCATATGACAAAGATGCTCGTATCCTCGTGTTCATAGATGGATACATCGTGTCTGATATGGCATCGAATGTGGGGCAAATCATTGAATCCTATTGCGCTTCCCCGGAACGAACGCTCGATATACCCGGTGGTATATATAACCTCATTGTGATCAACTTAAATCAGGCAACTGTGGATGTTTACAACGATGGAATGGGGTTGTTTCCCTTTTATTTCTTCTACCAAGAGCACACATTGGTGCTTACCAATTCCTTGTTTCTGCTCAAGCAAGTTCACAAATTGGAGGTTTCATCTCAGGGATTCGGTGAAACCTATACGCTTGGATGGACGATAGGGGAGAAAACGGTTTTTCGCCAGCTTTTCAGAACGCTGCCGGGTACCCACTATCATTTTTCCATTCGTGACCATATAGAAATAACGAAGTCTCGGCTTTCGGAGAATTGGAGCAATATCACCAGTGACAATGCTCAAGATGTGATGTCAAAGTTGCATTTCTACTGGCAGCAAGCCGTCGAGCGCTATGCACATTCATTTGCTCCCCCATATGGTCTGATGTTGAGTGGTGGACTCGACTCTCGGTTGGTGCTCGGAGAGCTAATGAAACATGGGGAAACTATTGCCTGCACACATGGCAATCCTGAGAGCGGTGAGTACAAGATCGCTTCGCAAGTTGCGCAGTCTTGTGGAGCAGAGTGGCTTCCGAATCCGATGGACGAGGCTTTTC
>DATGQJ010000675.1:0-2773 GCA_035304265.1 Oceanobacillus sp. | reverse complement strand
GGAAGATGCCCGGCTGCATATCGCTGCGCTGGATGAGTTATTCCGAGCTTATGGACAGTGTGACAATTACGCCCAGTTGCCAGAGGCGGAAAAACAGGCATTGCTCACCCGCGAAATCCTCAGTCGCCGCCCGTTCTTTCCGGCTGAACCCCAGTTTTCCGAAACGACCAATCGCGTCATTTCGACGTGGCGCATGATCGCAGAAGCGCAGCGCCGTTATGGAAAAATGGTGATCGACAGCGTGATCGCCAGCATGAGCACCGCGCCAAGCGACATTCTGACCATGCTCCTACTGGCACGGGAAGTCGGCGTCCAGAATGACGTGGATTTGGTGCCGTTGTTCGAGACCATCGACGACCTGAAAGCTGCGCCTGAGGTGATGGAAGGATTGTTCAACAATCCGGAATATCGTAAGCACCTTGAAGCGCGGGGGATGCGCCAGCAGATCATGCTGGGCTATTCTGACAGCAACAAGGACGGTGGTTATCTGGCGTCGAACTGGAATCTCTACGTCGCGCAGCAGGCGCTTGCCGAAGTTTGTGCGCGATACGGCGTCGAACTCGAACTCTTTCACGGGCGCGGCGGCAGCATTGGACGCGGCGGTGGTCCCACCAATCGCGCCATTCAATCGCAGCCTCCGGCGGCATTTCAGGGGCGGCTCAAGATCACAGAGCAGGGTGAGGTTATTGCCTATCGTTACAGCAACGTCGCCATCGCACGGCGGCATTTGAATCAGGTGATGCACGCGGTACTGCTCTCGCTTGGGATGCCCGTCAAGCCGGATATTCCTGCCGAGTGGCGCGAAGCAATGGAAACGCTGTCCGAACTTGGCGCGGCGGAGTATCGCCGCTTCGTCTATGAAACGCCCGGTTTCCTCGACTACTGGCAGCAGGCAACGCCGATCAACGAACTGGCGCGGATGCCGATTGGCAGCCGTCCGGCGAAGCGCAGCAAGGGTGGGTTTGAATCGGTACGTGCGATCCCATGGATGTTCTCGTGGATGCAGAGCCGCGCCATTATCCCAAGCTGGTACGGTATTGGGACGGCGCTGGAAACGTTTTGCCGCCAGAACGAAGGCGGCTTAGACCTGCTGCGAACGATGTATCGTGAATGGTCGTTTGTGCAGGCGCTGGTGGAAAATAACGAACTCGACCTCGCCAAAGCCGACATGGGGATTGCCGAGTTGTACGCTTCACTGGTCGATGACGAAGCGCTGCGCAACACCATCTTCTCTCAAATGAAGGCGGAACACGCGCGTGCCTGCGATTTGATCTGCAAAATAACCGGACAAAAGCACCTGCTGGAACATGCGCCGGTTTTGCAAGTCTCTATTGACCGCCGCAATCCCTACGTCGATCCGCTGAATTTCATTCAGGTGGTGCTGCTGCGCCGCTTACGGGCACTGCCCGCCGGAACGCAGGAGTATGAGACCATCCTGAATCTGGTGATGGCGACCATCAACGGAATCGCGGCAGGCATGAAGACCACCGGATAGATTAATCTTCCTGCAAAATGCGGACGGCGACCTCTTTCAGTTCCATCGCTTTACCGCGCTCGACGGTTTCGTCGTAGATCAGCGGCGGCAAATCCTGTCGTAGCTGCTCGGTGACGTGCTCGGCGAGATAGAACGTCTCGCCGTCGCACGACGGATGGTGCATGGCGATAGTGGCATATTCCAACGCCGTAATTTTGCTTCCGGTTTGATTCAAAAGATGCGCCATTGCGACCAGCGAGGCAAGTGCTACCGTCGGCGCACGAGCGTCGATGGCGGTTTTCAGCGCGTCTACCAGCAGCCTTGCCCCTTCGTCGTAATCGCCATTTTCGGTGGCGATTGTGCCCAGACGATTCAGGTTGGACGCGACGCCCCAGCGATAGTCGATCTCCTGATAGATCGCCAGACTTTCCTCGAACAGTCGTTGAGCCTCTTCGCGCTTGCCGAGTTCGACATAGGCGTCACCAAGCTGCTGGCGCAACTGTGCCTGCTTGCGTTTTGAGGTTTCCACGTAGTCTTGCAAATCGAGGGCGCGGGTTAAGAACTCTGCCGCCGCGAGATGTGCGCCGTTGTGCAGCGCCTGTTCTCCGGCAAGCGCGGCGTAATGTTCCTCTTTCTCGAAGTCGCCCACCATGCGCCAGCGATACATCAGGGTTTCCGCCGTTGGTTTGGTCGAATACTGATACACCGATTCGATGGCGAGGGCGGCGCGACGGTTCAACTCCTGAAAATCCGGGAGTGACATGTCGAAGATCACGCCGTCGCGCAGCTTATTATGGACGAAGCGCCAGTTGCCGTCGTTGATTTCGAGTACGGCGGCGTCGCTGCAATCCGCAAGCCATTGGTCAACGTATTGCTCCAGTCCTTCTTCTTTCAGCACTTCGCGGATAACGTTGAGGTCGAGTTGACGCCCGGCGACGGCGGCAAGACGGAGCAAGATACGCGCATCTTCGGGGACACGGTTCAAGCGCCGCTGGATGATGCCTTCGATGCCGCCGGTCAGCAGATGCATGGGCAGCGGTTCGGAGCCGATTTCGTCCAACTGCCCGACTTCTTCCGCCAGCGCCCGCACCGTTTCCACGAGGAAGAAGGTGTTGCCTTCGGTTTCCTGCTGAAGCAGCTTGATCAGTTCGGGGTTGCGTCCCGCCTTGCCGAGGATCGCCTCTGCCAGCGCCGCCGTTTGATCCGGGGTCAACCGTTCAAGCGAAATGATCTGCATCGGCGGAAGCAGCATCGGCAAATCCGGGCTTTCGTCGTCGCGGAAACTGCCGACGATCAGCA
>DATGQJ010000674.1:0-9862 GCA_035304265.1 Oceanobacillus sp. | reverse complement strand
GCGGGTGAAATTGAAAGACCTCCCGCATCACCACCAGATCTTCCGCCGACGGACCCAGCATATCCACCCAGAAAATCGTATCTGGAGAGGCAAGCAGCGCCGCCACATCCGGCGACGCTACTTCCTGAAATCCGCCCTGCGCCTGAAGCGTGTAGACCTGCATGGTTGCCTCGTCTGGCGTTAGAAGCCGCTCAAATGGCTCAAATCTGCTCGTCCACGCTGCATCGCGCTGATCGCTTGCAGCATCCCCAGACGATTCTGACGCACCGCCGGGTCTTCCGCCATCACCAGCACCTTATCGAAAAATGCTGTGATCGCGGGCAGCATCGGCTCGAAAGCGGTCAGGAATTCATCGACGTTGCCCGCCGCCGTCAGCTTCGCGGCAGCCGTTCGATACGCCTGCCACAACGCCTTTTCTTCCGCTTCGGCCAGTGATTCCGGCTTCACTTCATAGATGGTCGTCTCACTTCGGGTAATGCGCACGCACCGCGCGAACCCATCCAGCAACTGCTCCCAATCAGGACGATTCACCCACTCGCTCAATTCACGAATGCCCACCAGCGCCCGGTGCGGATTTGCCGACTGCTCCGCCAGCACAGCCTCGACCACGTCATGCCGCCATTCCTGATCTTCCAGCCACGAGCGCAGCCGCCCGCCGATGAATTCAATCACCTGAGCCTGAACTTCATCCGATACCGCAATTGGCTGCAACTGCGCCGCCAGCCTGATCGCTTCCCCCAGATCGATGTCAATTGCCTTATTCACCAGAATCTGCACGATTCCCAGAGCCGCCCGCCGCTGCCCATATGGGTCGGCGGTGGATTGCGGCGCGAGTCCGGCGGCGAACAAGCCTGTAAGCGAATCGAGCCGATCCGCAAGCGCCAGCAGCGTTCCCGCTTGCGACGATGGCAGCATGTCGTCCGCGCCGCGCGGTAGCCAGTGTTCAAAAATCGCGTCTGCCACTTCAGTTGGATACCCGCTTAACAGCGCGTATTCGCGCCCCATCGTTCCCTGAAGCGAGGTCATCTCGACCACCATCTGCGTTGCGAGGTCGGCTTTCAGCACGTATGCCGCCTGCTGCGCGATGGCGATATTGGTGGTGTCCATCCCCAGCAGATTGCCCAACGGCTCGACCATCTGGGCAACGCGCTCGTTCTTATCCAGCATAGAGCCAAGTTTTTCCTGAAAGGTGAGCGTGCCCAGACGCGGCAAAAACTCGTCCAGCTTTTTCTGCCGATCTTGCCCGAAGAAATACTCGGCGTCGGAGAAACGCGCTTTCAGCACTTCCTCGTTCCCGTGAATGACCATATCAAGGTGCTGCGCATCCCCATTCCGCACCGCAATGAAGAATGGCATCAGCTTGCCCGCCCCATCTTCAAGCGCGAAATACCGCTGCTTTTTGCGCATCACCGTAACCAGCACTTCGCGCGGCAGTTGCAGGTAGCGTTCCTCAAAACGCCCGCGCAATCCCGTCGGCGCTTCCACCAAAGTCGTCACTTCGTCCAGAAGTGCCGGATCGTGCAGGATGCGCCCACCGACAGCTTCCGCCAGTTCCTTCACCTGACGCTCAATTTCCGCCCGCCGTTCTTCACGATTGAGCAGAATACCCTGCTTGCGCAGCACGTCCAGATAATCGTCGCTTCCTGTGACCACGTGTTCGGGCGATCCATACGGACGCAACCCGCGCGTCACGTTGCCACTCTGAATCCCTGCATAGCCAAACGGAATGACGAAATTCCCAAGCAGCGCCACATACCAGCGAATCGGGCGTGAGAAGGCAACCCCGCTGGCGTTCCAGCGCATCGACTTGCCGAACTTGATTCCGGCAACCACATTCGGCAGCGCTTCCGCCAGCACATCCACCGCCGGGCGTCCGGTTTCGTGAACCGTCGCCACCACGTAGCGCCCGCCTTCCAAATCTTCGATTCGCAGCGCGTCCACGCTTACGCCCCTACTTCGGGCGAAGCCTTCCGCCGCTTTGGTTGGCTTGCCGTCTGCGTCGAACGCTTTATCCGCCGAAGGACCCCGCGCCACCAGTTCGCGGTCAGGCTGGCGCGGCGCAACCTTTTTCGCCATGATGACCAGTCGGCGCGGTGTCGCATGGACTTCAACGCCCTCGTGTGCCAGCCGCAGATCGTCGAACAGTTTGGGCGCGGCTTCTTGTAGCTGTGCCAGTGCATCATCCACGTCCTCGGCGGGCATCTCTTCCACGCCAATCTCGAAGAGGAAATCAGCGGGTTCCTGCGGCGGCGCAACGACTTCCGCCGTACCGGGAACGCTCACGCTCGGCGCGGTGACGCCCCACACCTTTTCCAACTTATCCAGCGGAAATTCCATCTCCTGCCGCTGTTCCAGATGCGCTTTCGCCACTCGCCGCGTCATATCCCGCATCCGGCGGAAATAGCTTGCCCGTTCGGTCACGCCAATCGCGCCACGCGCATCCAGCACGTTGAACAGATGACTGCACTTCAGCACGTAGTCATACGCCGGAATGACCAATCCGGCTTCCAACGCCCGCTTGCTCTCGTTCTCATAAACATTGTAGGTCTGGCGCAAACCTTCCACGTCCGCCACTTCAAAGTAGTATTTGCAGTGTTCGATCTCACTGCGCAGCAGCACGTCGCTATAGAGCAAACTTTCGCCGTCCGCGTGCAGCCACTCGATGTTCCACACCGAATCCTTGCCTTGCAGCGGCAGCGCGATTCGCTCCAACCCGTAGGTGATCTCCACCGATACCGGATTCAGTTCGATGCCGCCCGCCTGCTGGAAATAGGTGAACTGGGTGATCTCCTGCCCGTCCAGCCACACTTCCCAGCCCAAGCCCCATGCGCCCAGCGCCGGACTTTCCCAGTTGTCCTCTACGAATCGAATGTCGTGCTCGCGTGGATTGATGCCGAGCGCCTCTAGCGATTGCAGATACATTTCCTGCGAATTGCCGGGGTCAGGCTTCAAAATCACCTGATACTGGTAGTAATACTGCATCCGGTTCGGGTTTTCGCCGTAGCGCCCATCGTCGGGACGAACGCTCGGCTCGACGTAAGCCACGCGCCAGGGTTCGGGCCCCAGCACACGCAGCAGCGTTGACGGGTTGTTCGTGCCTGCGCCCACCTGAATGTTATAAGGCTGCCACAGCACGCATCCCTGCGCCGACCAGAACTCGTGCAGCTTCATAAAAATCTGCTGGAAGTTTAACGGTTGGGTCATGAAATTGTCCGTTGTGGTGTCGTGGGAAAACAGTTGCGCGTATTATAAAGAAAGGTCTGCGTGTGTGAAAGCGGGGAGTTTTATCCTACTAGAAGCAGGACAGCCAATCTGGGTTTTCTTGTACAAGACGTTCGTAGCGATTCGTCCATCTTTGTTGTCCATAATCTGAAAACGTTCCGATGAACCATCTGTCATCTTCTAGCTGTTCCAGAAAGACACGAGACCCATTTCCCGGTTGACATTCCACAGTGTAAATGTTCAGCCCGATCAATTTACCTTCATCTGCGAACGCTGCTGACACACGAAATGGTTCCCAACTGGCGGTTAAGAACCTCTTCGGTTCTACAACACTCCCGAATCTCGTCACTTCATAATAAACTGCTGGACTATGATCGAGATCAAATTCCGGTTCGAGCCAACCATCCTGTTCGACCCAAACTCGGATGCGATAACCTTCTCCAAAATCAAGGGACAACAGTTCGCTTTGAGTGCCATTGTAGAGTTGATAAACAAAAACAACGGTAATCGCACCACAAGCGACAAGTGGTATCAAACAGCCAAATAACCAAGCCAACTTCTTGAAGCGTTTTCGTTGACGTGATCGGATGACTGCGGTTTCGTACCAATCAGCTTTGCTATCCATCCCCACCTACTGATGACCAACGACAAGATGCGGCACATACGGTTCTTCCAGATAAGCAAGGCAGTTTCACCGACAGAGTACCAAAACCGCCCACATTGCGGAAGTACCGATGTAACAACACCTTTCCTGCCCGAACCACAGTCTATGACATCCGCTTCTCGTAAGCGAACAGCAGCAAACCACCCGCCTCCTGATTTTCCCCTACCTTCACGTAGCCAAGTTTCTCGTAAAAATGCTGGTTGCGGATGGCATATGCGGGAGTATCCAATGTCCATTTGCTCGCGGGATACGTTTGCTCGATGAACTCTATTGCCCGCGTCCCAATCCCATAGTTCTGATACTCCGGCACGATATTCAAAACGTCCAGATGAAAATGTCCCGGTTCCCGCTCAAAAAGAATAATCCCGCCGACGATTTGCCCATCCACCACGATTTTGTAGAACTCGTCTTCGCATATCTTTTTGAGCGTCGCTTCCACTGAATCATAACCGGGCGGATCACTCTCCTCGACGCCGGGATACAGCACCGTATCATAATGAAACGCGCGAATTTGCGCATCCACCAACGCTTCAGCATCATCGGGTGTAGCGCGTTCAAATGAAATGTTCACCATGTACTCCTGTCAGATATGGTCCAAAATGCCCACCTTTTTATCCCGAACTGTGATACCCTGAGATGGCGCACCTTACCAAATCACAATCGTTCGACGGCAAAAACGGCAAGAAGCTCTCGCGGCAATGCCGTGATTTTTTCGGCAATAGCAATAGTCTCTCTCATTATTGCCATTCCAGATGGGAGCGGCGGCAGAAACGCCCCTCATGACTCATCACTCATTACTTCTTTCCACTTTCCTCCGTAACTTTTTGCATTCATCTGGGTTAATTGGATTATGATAAACCTACGAAAACGACTCCAAATCCAGCAGCGTCCCAGAAGCCTCAAGCGCCTTGAAGACACCGATCTGGTCGATATGGCGAAAGAAGGCGACAAAGACGCTTTTGGCGAACTCTACGAACGGTACGTCGAGAAGATTTACAACTACATCTACTATCGCACCGGCAACCATCACGACGCCGAAGACATCACCGCCCGCGTGTTCTTCCGGGCGATGGCACACATCGAGACCTATACCGAACGTGGAGTTCCATTTCAGGCGTGGCTTTATCGCATCGCCCACAACCTTGTCGCTAACTGGCATCGGGATCGTGGACGGCGCAAAGTCATTCCACTGGATGAGTTTATCGCCACCAGCCTCAAATCCGAATCACCGGACAGGCAGGCGGAAGACAACGAGGAACGCGAAGCCCTGCTCGCCGCCATCCGGCGTTTGCCGGAAGAACGCCAGCAGTTGTTGATTTTGAAGTTTGTCGATCATTTATCGAATGCCGAAATTGGCGACATCATGAATCGCACCGAAGGCGCGATCAAGTCTTTATATCATCGAACGCTCATTGCCCTGCGTGACGAATTGCAGCTTGGGGGCACTGCACAGCCAGACGAAAGAGGCGAATACCAATCATGACTTCCCAGCCGAACTCGCAAATTGAAAACCTGCTCACCGCCCTGACCGATGCTATTCTGGCAGAGGAAGGCGATATTGATCAGATTATCACCCGTTACGGCGTTTCTCGCGCGGACGTGGAAGGGTTTGTCAACATCGTCCGGCGCTTGTCTACAGTATTGGTCGGTGTGCGTCCATCACGTCGTTTCGTTCACCGTCTCAAGCAAGACCTGATGGGGCAGCCGCACTGGAACGTGATTTCCCGCATCCGTTACCTACCGCCCCGTGTGCAAATTGCGGCGGGCATCGCCCTCTTCGCCGGGTTCATGTTGCTCTCACGTCGTCGCCTCGGCGCGATGGCGCGTGAAGACGCCATCGCCGAAGCCGTTTCGTAGTGATGGTGGAGCCTAGTAGACAACTTTGTAAATTGCGCTATAATACGAATAGCCTCAGAAACCACTGCGGCAGTTTAATACTGCCTGTTGACAGAACCTTACAATTGGGTGTAGGATTCACGTTCACAATGTTACGTGCGCCAACACATTGTTAAGGATGCACTCCATCATTCACAAAACGCTGTCCCATCGTTCGCAGGAACGTTAAGAAAAGTTAACGTCCCCTGTTTTTGATTCATTTTTATCGTCCAGTGATAAACCTAGGAGCGGGGCTTTGCAACGGTTAATCAATACCAAAAACTATGCCCGTACAGCCGACGTTCAGGCGCTGCCCTCACTTATCGAAGTGCAGCTTCAGTCATTTAAGTGGTTTATCGAGAATGGTTTAGCTGAACTATTCGACGAAATCAGCCCCATCGAGAGTTATAACGGCAACCTCAAACTGTATTTCCCCGGTAACAGCCGCGAAGCGCAGGAGCTTGGGCTTCGCTACTGGTTCGAGGAGCCAAAGTACAGCGAAGAAGTCTGTCTTGAGCGCGACATGTCCTATGCCGCGCCGTTGTACATTCGCGTTGGACTGGTGAACCGCGAGGCAGGCGATGAAGTCGTGCTTTCGGACATCTTCCTTGGGGACTTCCCCATCATGACCGAAAAGGGCACATTTATCATCAACGGAACCGAGCGCGTTGTTGTCAGCCAGCTAATCCGCTCGCCCGGCGTTTACTTCGACGCCGAGGAAGACCGCACGACAGGTCGCCTCTTGTCCAACTCCAAGCTGATCCCGGATCGCGGGGCATGGATGGAGTTCGAGACGCGCAAGAGCGACTACCTCACTATCAAGTTCAATCGCAAGCGTACCATCCCGGTAACGATTTTGCTGCGTGCGCTCGCCGCCGTGAACGACGGAATGCCGGAAGAATTATCCCCGATCAAGACCGGCAGCGATGAAGAACTGCTGGAACTCTACCAGCACGTGGATACCGACCCTGATCACAAGTACATCCCTAGCACGCTCAAAATGGAGCCTGTTTGGGAACTCAAGAAAGATCAGACTGTCGCTCAGGCAGCCTTGATCGAGTTCTACCGTCGTATGCGTCCCGGTGACCCGCCCACGCTCGACAACGCACGTGAGTATCTCGAAAGCCAGTTGTTCGATCAGCGCCGTTACGATCTGGAACGAGTTGGACGCTACAAGCTCAACCAGCGCCTTCAGTTAGACGGCACTATCCCGCGCACCGTCCGCACCGTGACCAAAGCCGACATCGTGAAGCTGGTCGAGCGCATGATCCTGATCAACAACGGCAAGGTCGGGCGGGATGACATCGACCACCTCGGCAATCGTCGTGTCAAGACCGTAGGCGAACTGATTCAGAACAAGCTGCGCATCGGGCTTCGTCGCACCGAGCGCGTGGTTAAGGAACGTATGTCCATCCGCGAGTCCGACAACCTGACTCCGGTGGCGCTGGTCAACATCCGCCCCATCGTGGCGGCGATCCGCGAATTCTTCGGTTCGTCTCAGCTCTCACAGTTCATGGAGCAGACCAACCCGCTTGCGGAACTGACCCACAAACGCACCCTTTCGGCGCTGGGTCCCGGCGGTCTGCGTCGTGAACGCGCAGGCTTCGACGTGCGTGACGTTCACCACAGCCACTATGGGCGTATCTGTCCTATCGAGACGCCGGAAGGTCCGAATATCGGCTTGATTGGTCGCCTCGCCAGCTATGCCCGTGTCAACGAGTATGGCTTTGTCGAAACACCCTATCGTGAAGTGATCAAATTCCTCTCGCCAACCGACCCCGACATCATCGGGCGGACGGTGCGTGAGGACGTGACCGACTCGAAGGGCAAGACCATCATTGAAGAAGGCACGGTGATCGATGAAGCCGCCGCACAGCAGCTTGCCAAGGCGAAAATCGAAAAAGTGCCCGTGATGCCCTTCGTCGGCACCAACGTCGTCTACTTGTCGGCGGACGAAGAGGATAACTACGTTATCGCGCAGGCAAACGCCCGCCTCGACGAGCGCCGCCAGTTTGTCAACGAGCGCGTCTCGGCGCGGCACAACCAGAAATTCCTGAGCGTTCCATCGCGTCGCATCGACTACATGGACGTTGCACCACGTCAGATCGTGGGCATCAGCGCCGCGCTCATTCCCTTCCTTGAGCACGACGACGCCAACCGCGCGTTGATGGGTTCCAACATGCAGCGTCAGGCAGTCCCGTTGCTTCAGCCGGATGTACCTATTGTCAGCACCGGCATGGAAGGACAGGCAGCTTACGACAGCGGTCAGGTGCTGCTCTCCGACGTTGAGGGCGAAGTCACCAGCGTTCAGGGTGATCGCATCGTCATTCGCCTGCCCAACGGCGACGAGCGCGTCTATCGCCTGCGCAAATACAACCGTTCCAATCAATCCACCTGCGTCGATCAGCGCCCGATTGTGGTCAAAGGGCAGTACGTCCGCAAAGGCGAGGTGATCGCCGATAGCTCGTCTACCCATCTGGGCAACATTGCGCTCGGTCACGACGTGTTGGGTGCGTTCCTTTCGTGGGACGGCGGCAACTACGAAGACGCGCTGCTCATCAGCGAAGAACTGCTGCGTCAGGATAAGTTCACCAGCATCCACATCGAAAAGCACGAAGTGGAAGCGCGTGATACCAAACTCGGACCGGAAGAGATCACTTACGATATTCCCAACGTCGGCGAAGATGCGCTGAAAGACCTTGACGAGTTCGGCATCGTCCGCATCGGCGCGGAAGTCGGACCTAACGACATTCTCGTGGGTAAGATCACGCCGAAAGGCGAAAAGGAACTCAGCCCTGAGGAAAAACTACTCCGCGCGATCTTCGGTGAGAAGGCGCGTGAAGTGAAGGACTCCTCACTACGCCTGCCACACGGTGAAAAGGGCAAGGTCGTAGACGTAAAGACCTTCACCCGTGAGGAACATCCCGATCTGCCTGCTGGCGTCGAGAAAATGGTGCGTGTATCCGTCGCGCAGAAACGCAAGCTCACCGTCGGCGACAAGATGGCAGGACGGCATGGGAACAAGGGCGTTATCTCCAAGATCGTTCCTGTTGAAGACATGCCCTACCTTGCGGATGGTCGTCCGATTGACATCATCCTCAACCCGCTTGGCGTGCCGGGACGCATGAATATCGGGCAGGTGCTTGAAATTCACCTCAGTTGGGCGGCAGATCGGCTTGGCTTCCGTGCGATCACCCCGGTGTTCGACGGCGCGAAAGAGGACGAGATTCAGGCAGAACTGGGTCGTGCGTGGATGATCGATCAGGCTTGGAAGGAAATCACCGAACGCGCATGGGAGTGGATTCAGCAGTTCGATTACAATCCTGAAGAACTGGAAGACGACGACGAAGTGCGCCGCCTCTATGTCCACGAGTGGCTCGGCAACACCGGGCGCTACGACCCCGACCAACTGCTGCTCGAACCCGTCTATACCCGTCGCGCGGTGCTGGCGGAATGGCTGCGTGAAAAGGGCTATGACCCGGACGACATCCTCAACTTCGACAACGAAGGGTTGACGACGGCGGAGCGCAAGCGCCGTGACGCGAACGCCTACGAAGTCTCGTTGCGCCTGTGGATGCAGTGGGCAGACCCGGAAATCGTCATCCCTGAGGATTTGCACGGTAGGGAACTGCTGCAACTTGCAGATAAGGTCATGTTCGAAACCGGTCTGCCCGTGCCTGTGTACGGCAAGCAAATTCTCTACGACGGACGTACCGGCGAACCCTTCGATCAACCTGTGACCGTCGGCATGATCCACATGCTCAAACTGGCACACTTGGTCGAGGATAAGGTTCACGCCCGCTCGACGGGTCCGTACAGTCTTGTCACCCAGCAACCGCTCGGTGGTAAAGCGCAGTTCGGTGGTCAGCGCTTCGGCGAAATGGAAGTCTGGGCGCTTGAAGCATACGGCGCGGCTTACACCCTTCAGGAAATGCTCACGGTCAAGTCAGACGACGTGCAGGGTCGCGTCAAGACTTACGAGGCGATCATCAAGGGTGAGCCGATTGAAGAACCGGGCATCCCGACTTCCTTCCGCGTATTGGTGAAAGGGCTTCAGAGTCTCGGTCTCGCCGTGGAAGCCATTGGCGACAGCGGCGAAGT
>DATGQJ010000673.1:0-2069 GCA_035304265.1 Oceanobacillus sp. | reverse complement strand
AGCGGAGCAAGAAGGCATCATCAAGCACGGCTCGAAGATGATCAACGCCGTTGCCAACAGCAATGTCCCGCAGTTTACGGTGCTGATCGGCGGGAGCTACGGGGCTGGCAATTACGCCATGTGCGGACGTGCCTACGATCCGCGTCTGTTGTTTGCGTGGCCCACCAGCAGAATCGCAGTCATGGGCGCAGAACAGGCGGCAGGTGTGCTGGCGATCATCACCGAAGAGGCGGCACGCAGGCGCGGCGAAACGCCGGATTATGATACGATCAATGTGATGAAGGCGATGACGATTCAGAAGTTCGAGGAAGAGAGTGACCCGTACTATGCCACTGCCCGTTTATGGGACGACGGTTTGATTGACCCACGCGATACCCGCATGGCGCTGACCGTCGGGCTGTCGATGTGCTACAACCGCGACTGGGTAAGCGAAGGCGCACCTAAGTATGGGAACTTTAGAATGTGAGGGAGGGCAGCATCATGGCAGATGTGCAGGAAAAATTCTACACCGCTGAGGATTTATGGGAACTATCGCACCAACTTGACGACGTACAATATGAACTCTTCGAAGGGGAACTCTACGAAATGTCACCGACAGGCGAACGTCACGGCGAAATCTCAATTGAATTCGGGAGCATTATCCGTAATCACGTCAAAGCAAACAAGCTAGGGCGAGTGACAGCAGCGGAGACGGGTTACATCCTCTTCAAAAATCCCGATCCACAGGGCAAGGATACGGTACTCGCGCCGGATGTTGGCTTTATTTCGAAGGAACGGGCGGCAACGAAAGCGGCTACAGGTTTCGTCAACGGTGCTCCCGACCTCGCTATCGAAGTGGTTTCGCCTTCGGATCATTACGGCAAAATTGCTAAAAAGGTGGAGCTTTATCTCCGTTACGGTACGCGGATGGTGCTGATCGTGGATGCCGACGAGCAAACGATTGTCCGGCATTCGCCAGAAGGGACAAAGATTTTTGGGATAGATGACGTGCTTGATTTTGGCGATGTGCTGCCGAATTTCACTATCCGAGTACGAGACATTTTTGAGGAAACCGAGTGAACCAACAACTTGATCGTTTTCGCAATCTCTCGTGTTCTTCGCGGGCGCTGTTCTGGGTGATCCTTGCAGCGGGGGTTGCCATTATTCTCTATGCGTTCTTTAGCTCACGCTTCGGGCAAACCGCGCTTGTGTGCTGCTGCGGAGGGATCGTTGTAGTCGCGGT
Organism: Oceanobacillus sp.; assembly: GCA_035304265.1. Taxonomy (GTDB): domain Bacteria; phylum Chloroflexota; class Anaerolineae; order Aggregatilineales; family Phototrophicaceae; genus Flexifilum. The sequence continues at coordinate 847 of DATGQJ010000673.1, read as the reverse complement.
TGTGGGCATTCTCTCCGAACAAGGCATGAGGCGTCGATGACGAGTCAACAGGTTTTTGCCTATCATCCAGACATTATCGCCCGTTACCCTACCCTCGTCGGTGGGATTATCGTCGGGGACGGGGTGACGAATGGACAAACACCACCGGAACTGCTGGCGCTGTATCAAGAGGAGCAGCGCAAGGTCTTGGAGCGCATTGGCGATACACCGTTGAGCCAGATCGACTCGCTGGCGGCGTGGCGCAGCGTTTTTCGCAGCTTTGGCGTTGACCCCACCCAGATTCGCAGCGCGTGTGAGGCATTGCTGCGCCGCTTGACCAAACAGGGCGATATTCCGAGCATCAACATGCTGGTGGACATCGGCAATCTGGTTAGCATTCGCTATGGGATTCCGGTGGCGGTTGTGGATCGGCGGGCGGCGAAAGGGACGATTCTGGTTCATTTTGCCGATGGAACCGAGCGTTTTACCAATCTTGGCACAACCGAGGTGGTGAATCCTGACGTGGGCGAGGTGATTTTTTCCGATGAGGACAAGCTAGTGTTTGCGCGGCGCTGGTGTTGGCGGCAAAGCGACCAGAGCGCAGCACGAGAAGATACACAGAACATCGTCGTGACGGTTGAGGCGCATCATGCCAATGCCAAGCACGATGTGGAAGCGGCGATACAGGATTTGATGGAATTGTTGAGTCAGTTTGCGGGTGGGCAGTTGCGGAGTGAAATGCTGGTTGGGGGTTAGCCCGAAAAGACAAACCGATTTCTAACCGTTCGTGCGACCATTTTGGAGGGCGAAACACGACCTCATATTATGAGTAGCTCAAATCTCACAACTAATATCTGAGAGTGCATAT
>DATGQJ010000672.1:0-2167 GCA_035304265.1 Oceanobacillus sp. | reverse complement strand
ACCATCGCAATCACGCCGACCAGCGCGATCACCGAGCCGACCAAGATGTAGAGCGTCAGCTTCATCGCCGCGTATTCGCGGGACTGCACCCAGCCCCACGTGGCGATCAATAAGTACATCGGGAAGATGGCAAGCTCGTAGAAGAAGAAGAGCAGGAACAGGTCGATCGCCACGAAAACGCCGTACACCCCCGCCACCAGCAGCAGGAAGAACGCCATGAATTCGCGGGTGCGGTCTTCAATGCGCCAACTCACCAGCACACCGGCGACGGCGACCATTCCCGTCAGCAGCACCATCGGAGCGCTCAAACCATCCACGCCGAGGTGATAGCCGATGCCCAGTTCCGGCAGCCATGGGACATATTCTTCAAACCGGAGCGCCTCACTGAACATCGTCGTACCGACATTGACGCCCGACTCTACCGCCGCATCCAGATTCGCAGTCAGCGTGTCTACGTCGCGATTGTAGTTCAGGTAAACGAACAAACTCAGCGCGAAACACACCGCCGCCGCGCCGATGGCGATCCCGCGAATCAGGTCAGCCTGTTCGCGCTTCAAAAACAGAATGATCACCGCAGCGACAATTGGCACGAAAATGATGAGGCTTAAAACCGGAAACTCTGTTGTCATAATTCGTCCTTAAATCCGAGTCACGCTACGCCCCACACATCTCGTCGTAGGGGCGCACCTGCGTGTGCGCCCATTTCCGGGGCAGACCCCGTGACAGATTCCGTGATGAGTTTCAACCACCCAACAACCGGGTCACGGTATCGTTGATCACCGATAATAACCAGTTCGGCGCGACGCCGAGCACCAGCATCAGCACCATCAGCGGCGCGATGGCGATGACCTCGCGCAGTTCGATCTCCAGATGATAGTCACGCCAGTGCATGTTGAAGGGTCCGTGCAGCACCGCGCGGATCGCCTTCAGAATGTAGCCGCCCGTGAACAGCAAACCGAGCATCGAAATCAGCGTCAGCACCGTAAACACGCCCCACGATCCGCGCACGACCAGAAACTCACTGACGAAGCCGTTCAAGCCGGGCAGACCGAGACTCGCCATGCTGGTGAAGATGAAGATGCCGCCGTAAATCGGCGCTTTCACCCACAAACCGCCATACTGAGTCATGTCGCGGGTGTGCGTCTTGTGATAAATCGCTCCGGCAAGCAAGAACATACCCGCCGAACTCAAGCCGTGATTGAACATCTGCAACACCGCGCCATTCGCCGCGATGATCGCATCCTGTGTGGGGTTCATCGCCCCTGCCGCCGCGCTGCCAAGCACCTGATGGCTGTAGACGTAAGCCGTCACCGCGATACCCAGCGCCACAAAGCCCATGTGATTGACCGAGCTATACGCCACCAAGCGCTTGATGTCGTTTTGCCCGAACGCCGAATATGCGCCCAGCACGATGCCGAGCATGGCGAGGAAAGCGAAGATGTGCGCCCAATCCGTCGTGAACGCGCCCAGAATGTTGACGGGCGAAATCCACACGTCCGGGAACAACGGGATCACCAACCGCAGGAAACCATACGCGCCGAGCTTGAGCATCACGCCCGCCAGCAGCATCGAGCCTGCCGTCGGCGCTTCGCCGTGAGCATCGGGCAGCCACGTATGGAAGGGCCACACCGGAACTTTGATGCAGAAGGCGATGAAGAAACCGAGGAACGCCAGCGCCTTCACCGTTCCAATCGGAATGCCGAGGAACGTGCCGTTTTCACCTGTGAACGAAGCCCAAATCTGCGTCAACTGCGGGATGTCGAACGTGCCTGCGGTGAAGCCGATCAACTGGATCGCCAGCAGCATTCCCAGCGAACCGCCGAGTGAATAAATGAAGAACTTGGTCGAAGCGTATTTACGGTTGGGACCGCCCCACTGGTCGATCAGGAAGTACATCGGCACGAGCGTGATCTCGTAGAACAGGAAGAAAATCATCAAGTCCTGCGCCACGAACAAGCCCATGCTGCCCGTCGTAAAGAACAAGATCAGCGCCATGTGCGCGTTGACCCGGTCTTCAATCTCGAAGCTGATCAAAATGGCAAGCGGGGTCAGGATACCTGTCAACAGCACCATCGACGCACTGATACCGTCGATGCCGATGTGCCACGACGCGCCAAGCAGCTCGAACCAGGGGACTTGAATGGTCATCTGGTTGCCGGTCTGCGAA
>DATGQJ010000671.1:0-4271 GCA_035304265.1 Oceanobacillus sp. | reverse complement strand
GAGCGAACGTGGTGCACTGTTGGGCGTGCTAAGCCCGGATACCCCGATTAACTTGATCACGCGCGTTGGTATGTGGTACGTGATCGACTATCAGGGACAGACGGGTTACGTCCGCATGGATCTGGTCGCCTTCGCTTGCGGTGGCTGATCGAAGCAAGAATCCTAACAATGACACGGGGCGCAAAGTTTGCGCCCCGTGTTGTTTTCCGCTAAATGTCTGATCCGCTCAACTCACTTCCTCAAACGCCCATTCTGGTAATGGCTCACGCGCTTCAATCCACGCCTGCGGAATGCCTTCCAACCCGACATGCGACGCCACAATCCCACCGACGATGGCGCAGGTGGTATCCACGTCGCCCATGCCGCTTGCCGTCAGCCACAACGCTTCTTCATAATTGCCAAGCTGCTCTCCCGCGCACCACAGCGTAAAGGCGACGGTATCTTGTGCGGTTACTTGGCTGCCATTGCCGAGCGCAGACACCGCCAGCATCACCGACGACTCGGTTGCAAGGTCACGGGCGTGGCGAATCTTCTCACGTACCTCACTTTCCGGCACATGCGGCAGCACCATGTCGATGAACGTTTGTCGCGTTGGTGGCATTTGCCCACGAAGCCGATAGGCATATGCCGCCGCTACTGCCACCGCAATCGCTCCGGCGATCCCTTCTTCATGGGCGTGGGTCACTTCGGCGGATTTCCGCGCCTGTTCAACCACTTTATCGAGATCATCCGCGAAATATGCGCCAACCGGGGCAACCCGCATCGCGCCGCCGTTGCCAAGCGATCCCTGCCCGCTGAACAATTCCTTGCTGACCATCCGCCAATCCATCCCCAGCCCAATCTTGCCAAGTAGCCCATGCATGGCTGGACCATATCCTCGACTTGAATGGTATTGTTTCGCAAAACTGCGGGCGAGCGCATCCTGATTGATCTCGCCGTACTGTCTCAGGATAGAGTAAATTGACGATGCCATATTGGTGTCATCTGTCCACCGCCATTTTTGCAGCACCATCTCACGGTGCTTTACGTACATCAATGCGTCGCTGGCAAAGAAAAACTGGTCACCAAAAGCATCGCCCACGGACAATCCTTCGAGCGCAACGCGGGCACGAGACAGGCGTTCTTCGGGTAAGCTGGTAAGCACTTCGTTCATCACTGTGTAGTATCCTGACTGTGTGCGCAGATTGGCGCAGGTTTAGAATTCCATCGGTAGAGGCGTGCTGTATAATGATCGCGGCATCTACATCTCAAACACAGATCATGCAGCAGACCAATTCTCAACGGATCGTCGTCAAAGTTGGCACCAGTGTCTTGACGGGCGGCACGCCGCGCCTCAACCGCCAGCGTATGCTTCAAATCGTCCAGCAGACGGCGGCGCTGCATCAGGCGGGACACGAGGTGATCCTCGTCTCGTCGGGCGCGGTGGCGGCGGGGCGCGAACGCCTCAACTTCCCGGATTTTGGGCGGCTCGTCCCTGCGCGGCAAATGTTGAGCGCCATTGGGCAAAGCCGCTTGATGCACCAGTACAGCGAACTTTACGACATTTTCGAGATCGTGGTTGCGCAGGTCTTGCTCACGCGCGACGATCTCGGCAACCGGACGCGCTTTTTGAATGCCCGCGATACACTGCTGACCCTGCTCGACAAACGCATTCTACCCATCATCAACGAAAACGACACCACCGCCACCCATGAAATCCGCGTTGGCGACAACGACAACCTCTCGGCGCTGGTGGCAACACTGGTGGAAGCCGATTTACTGATCCTGCTCACCGACCAGCCCGGACTTTTCACCGCCGATCCGCGCCAGCATAAAGACGCGCAGTTGATCCAGCAGGTGGAACGTATCGACGAGGCGACGTGGGCGCTGGCGGGCGATTCGGTATCCGGTCTGGGGACAGGCGGCATGGTGACGAAGATTCAAGCGGCGCAGTTGGCAAGTCGCGGCGGTGTGGCAACTGTGATCGCCAATGGGACTGAGCCGGACATCCTTCAGCACATTCTCGCGGGTGAGAACGTCGGGACACGCTTTCATCCGGTAGAAACTCACATGGAGAGCCGCAAGCGCTGGCTGCTGGTCGAAAAGACGCGCGGCAAAGTCCACGTAGACGAAGGCGCGGCGCGGGTGCTGCTCACGGGCGGCGCAAGCCTGCTGCCGGTTGGCATCACCGGCGTAGAGGATGATTTCAGCCGGGGCATGACGCTCGCCGTAGTCGCGCCCGATGGTCACGTGATCGCGCACGGCGTGACCAGCTATGACAGCGACGATGTACGCAAGCTCTGCGGAGTGAAATCCGTAAAAATTGCGGAAATTCTCGGATATAGCTATGGCGATGCCATCATTCACCGCAATAACATGGTACTATTGGTTTGATAAAGGTTTGTGACCATGGATTTAGTAGAACTCGGACGTAAAGCGCGTGCCGCCTCTCACCAACTGGCACGTGCAACCACAGAGCAGAAAAATCAGGCGCTGCGGGCGATTGCCGATGCACTTGAGGCTTGTGCCGATTCGATCCTTGATGCCAACCGCCTCGATCTGGAAGCGGCGCGGGAAAAGGGCTTGAACGAAACCTTCATCCGGGATCGCTTCGACCTCAACAACCGCATGAGCGGCATGATCGCCGACGTGCGCAAAGTCGCCGAACTTCCCGATCCGGTGGGCAACGTCTATGATGAGCGAACACTGGACAACGGCTTGCGGGTATCGCGTCGGCGTACTCCGCTCGGCGTGCTCGGCGTGATCTACGAAGCACGTCCCAACGTGACGGTAGACGTGGCAACTCTCGCCCTCAAGACCAGCAACGCCGTGATCCTGCGCGGCGGGTCAGAAGTCTTCAACAGCAACCGTGCCCTCACCAACGTGATCCGTGACACGCTGGCGTCGCTCAACTTGCCTGATGTGCTGCCCGTCGATGCCGTGCAGTTCATCGAAAGCACAGACCGCAAGTACGTCGAGCAAATGCTGAAAATGCACCAGTACATTGACATGCTCATCCCGCGCGGCGGCAGTTCCCTGCACAATTTCTGCCGCGAAAACAGCACCATTCCCGTGATCACGGGCGGGCTAGGCATCTGCCATCTGTTCGTGGACGAGAGCGCCGATCTGGACGCAGCATTGCCTGTCATCCACAACGCCAAGACTCAGCGTCCGGCGGTGTGCAATTCGCTGGATACGCTGCTGGTTCACGAGCGCGTTGCGGCGGAGTTTCTGCCGCGTGTGGTTGAACATCTCTCGCCAGCAGGCGTCACTTTCCGCGCAGAACCGCGTGCGCTCGCGCTGCTGGATGGCGCTGTGAACGTTCAGCCTGCCGGAGACGAAGATTTCGATACCGAGTGGATGGCGCTCATCCTCGGACTCAAAGTGGTGGACAGTCTCGACGAAGCGATGGAGCACATCCGCCAGCACAGCACTCAACATTCCGATGGCATCCTCACACGCACGCAGGAACATGCGGATCGTTTCGTGGATGAGGTCGATTCGGCGGCAGTATTCGTCAACGCCAGCACACGCTTCAACGACGGCAGCGCCCTCGGCTTGGGGGCGGAAATCGCCGTCAGTACCCAGAAATTGCACGCGCGTGGTCCGATGGCGCTGGAAGAGTTGACGACCTACAAGTGGGTTGTCATTGGCGACAACCACGTGCGCCCATAGGATCAAAAGAGGATTATGGCGACCATCCTGCTGTTGGAAGATAACGTAGAACTGCGCACCCTGTTGCAGCAGGCGTTGGAGCTAGGCGATCACTCCATTCTCAGCGGCAGCACGGGCGCGGATGGACTGCGGTTGCTCGAAGCGCAGCCGATTGCCCCTGACGCGATTATTTGCGACATGAACATGCCGGAAATGGACGGCGTGACCTTCATCCGGCACGTGCGCAGCAATCCCAAATGGGCAAACACATTCATCATCATCCTCAGCGGGAAAGAGGCGAGCGGTGAGACCGCCAAAGAAAGCGGGGCGGACGCTTTCATGCAAAAACCCTTCAGCGTCGTCGCCCTCAACCGTCTTCTGGAGCAGCACATCGGGAGGGTGTAGGGACAAGATACATCTTGTCCGCCCGATTTAGAAGAACCGACAGGATGATGCCGTTTAACAAAATAGGATGGATATGCCGTAGGGACAGCAACTGCGTGTCCGTTCCCGTAAATCAGGGACAGACACGACGATGTCGTGTCCCTACGATCTCCAACTTTATCTGGAAAACCACATTATCCTGTCCCAATGTACTGATACACTTCAAGGACACGCGCTTTGTTCCAATCCCTTCG
>DATGQJ010000670.1:0-3243 GCA_035304265.1 Oceanobacillus sp. | reverse complement strand
GGCGCGGATCGGGAAACGGATCGTTGTATAAATTCCATAGCCCAGACCGATCAGGAATATCAGTGTGGGGAAAAGCGACACGAGATTGACTCTGCCCATGTAGCCCAATGCATCCTGGGGCATTCGGGAAGGGATTGGCGGGCGCTGGAGATGGAAGTAACCGAAGTAATCTCCCCATATTTCGGTATAGAAAATCGGCACTGCCTGTCCATCGTAACCCGGAGAGAAGGGATAGGTGAAGAGTTGTTCGCCACCTAATCCGGTGAAAAACGCAGGTGGTTTTCCATCAGGATCAGGGGGACGGTTAAAGGCAAGTGTCGTGCCAGTTTGCTGGATCATTGCCAGATAGAACCAGCCTCCGAGCACTACTGCTATCGCGCCTCCCGCCAGCGCCGGGTAGAACAGGCACAGCGCGACACCTCGTTGTCGCAACATGAGGATGACCCACCACAGTACAACGCCAAGCAACACCAGCACCCCCCACTGGCGACTCAGGACGATCATGCCGCCGTACAAGCCGATGAGGAGCGCATCACGACGCCGCGGTGAACGCCGGATCATGTCGAGCAGGTGATCACAGAGCAGCAAGGTAAATAGCACGACAAAAGGTTCACCGCGCATGAAGGCGAAGGTTTTGTAGTATACGGGCAGGGTTGCCAGTAGAAACAGGGCGATGGCGCGTGGCGTTACTCTGTCTGGATGCGCTCTTGCGCCAATACGCAGCACCATGAAGGTGACGATTACCGAAACCAGAACGTTCTGCAACTGACCCAACTTCTGGATGGGACGATAGCACTCAGCGTTGGGGTTGTCACAGGTAGCACTCAAGCCACTTATCCGGCTGACCAACGCGGGGAATGCATAAGGCAGCGGCGGCGAAAAGAATTCCGCCGAATCCTCGCGCGTCGGAAGCCGCCCCTGCGAGAGCACCAACACATTGGCGTAGTGTCCCTCAGCATCATAGCCGACGTTCGGGTTGTGGTCGAGCGCGTTCCACAGGACGATGGCATTGATGCCCAGAAATAACGCGACCAGCAATGGATGAACCTGACACGAAACCGAGAAGGCGGAACGCAGCGTTCTGTGCAGGCGCTCGAATAGCCTTGCCACGAAGTGATGTAACCCGAAGCACCAGCCTGCCAACAGCAGCAGGGGAAGCGTGGTGAGGAAAAGCCGGGTGCGAAGGGTGTAAACGCCGAAGGGCGCTAGATAGATGATGCTGCCATCCCGAAGGTGAATGGTGAAAAAAGGGATGGCGACCTGTTGGCGAGCGCACCACGGGGTGGTATGCACGCCAACGGTGGGACCCTGTGACCAGTAAATTTCACTGATGTTCTCGACCTGCCAATGCAGGGTTACACAGTCACCTACCTGCCAGACCGTTGTACGGTCTGTTTCAAAATACAGGGTGGCGTCATCGAAGGTATAGGTTCGCTGTGCAGGGGAAGGCTGTTCGACGAGCGCACGCGCAACCACGAAGATGATGGCGGTGAATATGAGAAGCAGGCAGCCAAGTAGAGAGCGGCGATGGATTACCACTATGCGACGTTGATTCCTTGTAAAGTTCGGAGGTCAGGCGCAACACGGAGTTATGCTACAGGAGTGTCACCTTTGTCGGTCTCTTTAGCGGCGGGGGTTTCTTCCTCATCACTATCTTCCCAACTGACGATCCAGATGCACGCACCAGCGACGAGGATGCAAGCGACGAGCAATGCAATCCACTGCGTCGGCAGCAACCCCACGTCACGGGCTTCGATCACCAGCAAAATGATCATCCCCAGTGAAAGGACGATCCATGCTGCAAGACGAGGATGAACAGACGCCCAACGCACGGGCGGTAGATTTGCGAGAGTGCGCATGACACTATCCCTGATAGACAGCTAGACTGACACCAGTATAACGACGGGATGGGCGGTTGAAAAGACGCGCTTAGATCGGCTTCATCACGCGATCTGCCCGAAGCTGTTTCATCAGCCCGACGACATCGGGGGTCAGCAGTTCATGGGCGGCTTCACGCCATGCGGGAAACTTCACTTCTTCAATGCGCAGATAGTGATAGCCGGAGCCTAGGAACGCTTCAACGATTTCATTTGGCGTCGATTTGGGCAGGAAGATGAAGCTGACTTCACTTTGCAGTTCGCGCGAAGCATCTTCAATCGCGTTGGTGAGCGCCCGCACGATCTGTTCACGTGGCGCAGACCCTTCCACGTGGAACTCGTCTACGCGCGTGATCAGGTTTTCGACCTGCCATCCGGTGAGACCGAGCACGTGATCATTGCGATCCTGCGCGATCAGGTAGCTTTTTTGTCCAAACGCAAGCATGATGTCCATGCGGTCAACCTGCTTGCCAGTGACCTTGCTGATAAAATTCGCAATGATTTCGGCGTTGCCGGGCATTCCGCGACGGATTTGTATATCCAGCGAAGGGCTGACTGCCGGTAATTCGACTTTCGCCTTGTTATCGGCAATCGGCTGCACCTGTGGTTGTGGTGTTGGCTCACTGCTGTTGGCAGCAGCGACGGCTTGCATTTCTCCGGTGCTGCGCCCATTCTTGCGCATCTCTGTCCATGCTGCTTGCACCTGTTTCCAGGTGTCCTCGACGTTGCCGTCGTTCATGATGATGACGTTGGCGCGGGCGATTTTGTCCGCCTGCGGACGCTGGGCGATGATGCGCTTGCGAGCTTCGTCTTCCGACAATTTGCGCTTTTCGGTCAAGCGCTTAAGCTGCGTTTCAGGAGAGGCATCCACTACCCATACCGCGTCTACCAGATTCAGCAGATCGCTTTCCAACAACTTGATCGCTTCGATGACGATCACACGCTGTTTGGCGCGGCTGACAAGCGTCTGGATTGCCTGCTGGACTACCGGATGCACAATTTTTTCCAGTTTGGTGAGTGCTTCCGGGAAGGAGAAGACAATGCTCCCCAGAATTGACCGATTGACCGTTCCGTCATCGTTCAGCACGAAGCGCCCAAACATTTCAACGATTGGCAGGTAGGCGGGTGCGCCGGGCGCCATCGCCTGATGGGTCAGACCATCGGCGTCGATGGTATACGCACCAAGATGCTGAAGCATCTGGCGGACTACACTTTTACCCACCGCGATGTTGCCGGTGAGGCCGATGACGTATTTCCCGTCTGTCACAGCCTGTCCTCCAAGATTATGCCGTGGTCGTAATAATGCGATAATTAGTCCTAGCTTATTGTAACTTGGATATGTTTTTCGGAGCAACCAGAAAGTTTA
>DATGQJ010000669.1:0-2568 GCA_035304265.1 Oceanobacillus sp. | reverse complement strand
GTGGCAAATCACATTGGTTGCGGCAACCACTTCGGCAACCACATCTTTGAAGTCGTCAGAGTAAACCAGCACTTTAGGCGTCGTCTTTTCGACCAGTTGCGCGACTTCGCGCCAATGAAGCCGCCAGTTGAACGGAACCAGAATCGCGCCGAGCTTGCCACAGGCGAAAAACGTATCCAGAAACTCCACGCCGTTGTGGGCAAGGATGGCAACCCGATCCCCTTTCTGAATCCCCGCGCCTTCACGCAACCAGTTCGCCAATCGGTTCGCGCGGTCATTCAATTCGCGGTAGGTGAAGGCGCGGTGGGGCGTTTTTCCCGCGTCAACCACTGCCAGTTGATCGGGGGTGTAAAGCGCACGCCGTCCTAGATAATCGCCTACAAACATCCGGTTGTCCTATTTTTTCAATTTCAACGCCGTCGTGGATTTGATCTCATGCAGCACCGGGCTGGTTTCGATGCGCTCCACGCCGGGAATGGTCGTCAAATGCTCGCTGATCAATCTGTCGAGTTCTTTATGGTCGGGTACGGCAACCTTGAGCAACAGGTCGAAACTCCCCGCCGTGCGATAACACTCCAATACCGATGACAGCTTGCAAATCGCCGCCTGAAAACCGTCGAGATGCGTTTTGCTGTGTGGCTGTATGCTGATCCGTATGAAACAGAGCAAGTCATACCCCACCGCTTCCCGATCCAGCAGCGCCACGTATTTCTGAATCACGCCCGCGCGTTCCAGTCGCTTAATCCGCTGGTGTACTGCCGGGGCGGAAAGATGAATCTGTCGCGCGAGATCGGCAACGCTGATCCGGCTATTTGCCTGAAGCGCTTCCAATATCGACTGATCCAATTGATCGAAATCGCCATCAAATATCGTTTTCGGCATAAGGTTTTCAACACGCCGCAATATCTCCGAGATAAAGCATAGTGTATCAGGATGCCAGATGCCGATGAAACAACCGGTTGAACTCGTCCGGCTTTTCGATGTAAGGCGTGTGTCCCGTATCTTCGATGACGACTTCTTCGCTGCGCCCCCCTGCCGCTTTGTATTTGTCGAGGACGGCGCGAATCTGACTCGCCATCGGCTGCGAAGGATAAACGTCTGCGCCGGGCCAGCCGGAGACAGCCCCCAACGCGCCAAGCGTTCCCATATCGAACAGGGATTGGTCGCTGATAATCTGATCGTGGCTGCCGCGCACCCACAGGATCGGCGGCTTGGGGTCGATTGAATAGAGTTTGCTGACATCTCCCGCGTACTTGGGAGAGAGCGCGTTGGCAGGTCCCCAGACGCCGGGCGCAACGTTGGGCCAGTTCTCGGAAGGCACGAAATCGCCCGGATATTCCTGCTCACCGATGTGCTCTGAAAGCAGCGATGAGAGCAGTTCTTCTTCACGAGCCGGAACAAACGGCGGCTTCCAGTAAAAGTTATTCATGACGATTCGGGGGGAAGCCTGCGCATTATCGGTGCTGCGGTCTCCTTCGGCAATGGCTTTGGCAAACGCCGGATTGACCACACCACCGCCCGACCCCGCAAAATCCGACCAGTTGGGTGTTCCGTCCACATCCTTCGTGCCGCCAAAACCATATGGCGAACCGGGGCAGACAAGGGTTACGGTGAGGAAACGTGAGGGGTAATCCATCAGCAAGCGCCAGATGACCGATCCCCCCAGCGAATGCCCGACGACGTGCGCCTGCTGGATGCCGAGATGATCGAGCAGAGCAATGGCATCGTCGGCAAAGTCGCCCATGCCGCGCGTCGCATCAATCTTCTTGGTACGGTCAGCGTCACCGTAGCCGCGCTGATCCGGCGCGATACCGCGATAACCCGCAGGCAGCGCCAGCATCACCTCTTCCCAGAAAGTCGCGGATGAGGCGTTGCCGTGCAGAAACAGCACCGGTGTGGCGTTTTCCTGACCGCTGAATAAAACGCGCGTGGTGAGACGAGACGACGTAACAGTAGAGGCAGTAATTCCCGGTAAGGTTGGAATAGACATCGTAAAGTTTTCCATGAAATCTTGAATTTTGGCAGATTGTAGGAGTGTGGTCAGAACAACGCCGCAAAAACAAAAGAAATGATGCTGAAGGTGGCGACTTAACTTATTTTCGTTTGTGACGCCGCTCCCAAAATGCGTTATACACAAAGGTGCTCAAAAGCGCGAAAGGAAGTACCTGTGACAATTCCAGTGGGCATCGCGGGAATAGGCACCTATTTCCCGTCGAAACTGCAAACAGCGGCTGATCTGGTCGAACCGACGGGCATCCCAGAGGCGGTACTGCGCGAGAAAATGGGCATTCGCCAGCGCCACATTGCCACAGAGGAAGAGACCGTTACGTTCATGGCGACCCGCGCGGCAGAAAAGGCGCTGGCACAGGCGGGCATTTCCGCGCAAGAAGTGAACGTGGTGATTTCGCATGGCAGCGAACACAAGGAGCATCTGGTCTGGAATGCTGCTTCCAAGATTCAGCACAACCTCGGCGCGAACAACGCCTACGCTTTTGAGGTCTATGCCCTGTGCGCAGGTGCGCCGATTGCCATGAATATCGCGCGGGGCATGATGCAGAGCGATCCGCG
>DATGQJ010000668.1:0-8453 GCA_035304265.1 Oceanobacillus sp. | reverse complement strand
AGAAACTGAAAGTCAATGATGGTGACATGGTGCAGGTAAAGGTCGGGGACGTGGAAGTGCGGGTACGCGCCCACGTCAACGGCACAGCGCCGGAAGGTGTCGTGCTGCTGCCTCGCCACCTTGCCGACAGTGCGACACCGATGACTATCGAGGCGGGGCAGGTGAGTAAGGTTAGTGAACTGGTCGTCGAGGGCTAAACAATGGCTTCTGTAACTCAAGAACCAAATCCGAGACCGAAGGTTCGTCTTTCGCGGCAGTGGATAAACCTGCTGCTGATCCTCGGCGGCTTGACCATTGCCGGTCTCGTGCTGTTGGCGGTAATTCTGTTGATCACCGCGCCGGGTTCGATATTCGGTAATATCTGGGCGGGCATCCTGAACGCGGGTGATCAGGTATTGGGGTTCATCTTCAATACCAACCGCGTCGATCCGAGTCAGGTGGTGCAGTGCCGCACCGAATCAGGGTGCAGTATCGTGCAGTCGATCCTGTTTTCGGCGCTGTTCCTGTTTGTCATCGTGACAGGATTTGCCTATACCACCCTGCTTGAGCGCCGGGTGATCGCCTTTTTGCAGCAGCGCGTCGGTCCCAATCGCGTGGGTCCGATGGGGTTGCTGCAACCGGCGGCGGACGGCGTGAAACTGATCTTCAAGGAAGACATTCGTCCAAGCGGCGCAGACAAGTGGATTTACTGGATTGCGCCGATGATCAAGACGATACCGACACTGCTGCTGCTCGCAGTCGTGCCACTTGCGCCCGACTGGATCGTGCCGTGGTTTGACGGGCGCTGGTATCAAGTGCCTGTCGGGTTGGCTGATCCCAGCGTTGGCGTGCTCTGGCTGATGGCGATCACGAGCGTCGGTACCTATGGCGTGGTGCTGGCGGGATGGTCGAGCAATAACAAATACGCCGCGCTCGGTGGTCTGCGTGCTACCGCGCAGATGCTCAGTTATGAACTCAGTCTCGGCTTGACGATTGCTGTGCCGGTATTGATCGTTGGCAGCATGAGCGTCGGCGACATTATCCGCAGCCAGACCTATATTTATCAGTGGTTCGTTTTCCAGAACCCACTGGCGGCAGCCATTCTGTTCATTGCGTTGCTTGCCGAAGTGAACCGAGCGCCCTTTGACCTGCCGGAAGCCGAGCAGGAACTGACACAGGGCTTCATGGTCGAATACAGCGGTATGAAGTTCGCGCTGTTCATGATGGCGGAATATCTCGGCATGATCGGCATCAGCGTGGTCATCTCGTCGCTGTATTTTGGCGGCTATAACGATGGCTTTGGTCTGGTAGACAGCCTGCCCATTCTGGGACCCATCGTGCTGATCGGCAAGGTCTTGCTGTTCCTTGTGTTCATGATCTGGATACGAGCGACGCTGCCGCGTATTCGTTATGACCGCCTGATGGCGCTTGGCTGGAAAATTCTGCTGCCGCTGGCATTGATTGCCGTCGCGTGGTCAGCGATTGCAGTATGGGTTGGCGATAGCTTCAACAGCCCGGTTGCCTACGGTATCGTCTCCGGTGTCATCTTCGTGCTGGTGGTGGCAGGCGGGATTTACCTGCTGCGCCGCTCCGGTGAACTTGAGCCTGAGGTTGAAGATCTGGCGAACGATCCGGTGATCACGGGCGAACGACGAGGGTTGGGCGCAGCCGCCTTGCAGTTGGTGGGCGGGCTGCTGGCGGTGCCGTTTGTCCTCTACAATTTCACGCTGAAGGCGCTGGATAATCTGGCGAGCCTTGCTCCTGAGCAGAAATCGTCAGAGAACACCGACGAAAAAGGGATCGTGCCGACCCAAGAGTCCGGCAGTTAAGATGCGGTACGAAAGCGATTTATCGTACCCTTATGAAACGAGGCGAAGTGTATGAATATACTGCGTAGTTTTACGACCACGTTTAAGCACGTGCTCGAAGAGCCGGTCACGATTCAATATCCTGAGCAGGTGAAACCGTTCCGCGAGCGTTACAAGGGGCGTCATCATCTGCGCCGTTACGAAAATGGGCTGGAGAAATGCATCGGCTGTTCGCTGTGCGCGGCGGCGTGCCCGGCAGACGCGATCTGGGTAGAAGCGGCGGAAAATACCGACGACGAGCGCTACAGCCCCGGCGAACGTTATGCCAAGACCTATGAGATCAACATGATTCGCTGCATCTTTTGTGGCTACTGCGAAGATGCCTGCCCGACACAGGCGATTGAACTGGGACACGAGCATCAACTGAGCTTTACCAGTCGTCGTGATGCTATTTTCACCAAAGACATGCTGATCGACCCGGTGCCGGAGGGCGGGAAGCCGACGCCGCAGAAGGTTGAACCGCACAGCTTTGATCGGGCTATACCGGATATGGAAAATCCACGCTAACTGCGGATGATTGTGGCTAAGCACCCCACCTTCGGGTGAGGTGCTTTTCATTTGCGCGGAGGCAAACGATGCGGACGTATAAACCCAGTGGACGAATATCCTTTTTCGGTCTGATCTTCTTTATCATCATCGGCGCGATTCTCGGTGCAGTCATCGGAATCGTGGCGTATTTGATCTCGACGCAAATCTACTTTCTGGTGCTTTCGCCACTGGGTTTGGCGGCAATCAGCGGTGGGTTGGCGTATGTCGCGGTACGCATGGGCAAGATGCGCAGTCCCGTCATTGGGCTGCTCGCGGGATTGTTGCTTGGGGGCTACATCTACGGCATTTACTGGGGGGCAGGGTACGCTCACGAGTTGATCGCTGAGGCTGCCAATACCAGCAAGTCAGGGCAACCCATCGACATCCTCAACGAGGCATTAGCATTGCGACCTCAACTGGATCGCTTTCTTCAGCGCGAGACCGGACAAACGGGTCTGATTGGTTATGTGTTGTTGCTCGCTGAGGATGGTTTGAGCTTCTCGCGCACGACTTCGCCAAGCAGTTCCTCAATCACGCTGAACCGCGAGATGACGTTGGGATACTGGGGCATCGAGACGCTGCTGGTATTGGGCGCGTCTGCCATTGCAGGGTTGAGATCGGCAAGTCAGGTTTACTGCGAAAGCGGCAAACGCTGGCTCAAAGAGAGTGATTATCAATTTGTCGGGACGGTGGATGCCCGCGCGAGCGATCAGTTCTTGCAATTGCTTCGCGGTGGTGATTTCCGCTCAGCGGCGCAGTATATGACTCTGGGCAGATCGATGGGTCTGGTACAGGTGACTGTGGCGATGTGTACTGAGGAGAACCTTAGCTCTCCTGGAGAGCTGGTTCTGCGGGTCACACGCAGTGCCGGAAACAAGACCAACGAACTGCTCACCGGCATCGTTACGTCGAACGAATACAAGACGCTGATCGATCATGCGCAACAGCGTGTTCCGCTGGCTGCATTCACCGGATAAATTTTGATGTGCGCGGCTGTTTGTGTTAAACTGCACAAGGAGTTTGCGCCTGACAGGATGTAGATAATGGTAGAGTTTTGGCCTTTCGCTATTGTTGGCGCAATAGCAGTAGCTGCTGCTGTATTGATGCTTCTGAGTGAGAACGCCGTCCACAGTGCGCTGTTTCTGATTGTGGTCATGGCGTGCATCGCTTTCCTATTCCTGATGCTCAATGCGCCGTTTCTCGCCATGGTCCAGCTTGCGGTCTATGCGGGCGCGATCATGGTCTTATTCTTATTCGTGATCATGCTGCTCGGCGCGGAACGGGTTGCATCCGCCGATCCGGGTGAGGGAAAACAGCGTTTTCGTTGGTTCACACCGGCGGCAGTCGTTGTGACGGTTCTGCTCCTGTTCTCGGTTGGCACGCCGTTGCTGCTCGGTGAGGGCGGCATACCGACACCCCCCGCCCAACCCCAAGTCCGAGTCATCAACGCGGCTTCGGATGTTGAGGCTGTCAGCGTACTCGCGGATGGCGAGGTGATTGCCGATGTGCCACAGGGTGAGGCATCCCCATTCGTGACCTTGCCCGCCGGGGAACACACCATTTCACTGGCATCGGGCGGAGAGGCGACGACGGTAACGCTCGAACCCGGTAGTGTCCAGTCGATTGTAGTTGCTGGGGCGGGCAACCAGCCGACCTTGTCGCTGCTTGCTCAGGATATGAGCGAAGTTCCTGACCGCACCAGCCGCGTTGTGCTCTACAACGCTGACCCTGAAGCCAATCCTATCAGCCTCGTCGATTTTGGCTCGCCGCTTGTCGAAGACGACACTCGCGTCTTGATTGCCGATCTTGCGGCTGGGGAAGCTTCCGAGCCGATTATTGCGTCGGAAGGCACGACGGATTGGGCGGTTGTGGACGCTGCCGATAACGAGAACGTGCTTTACGATCTGCCTGAATATCAAGTGGAGCGGGGCAACAGCGATCTGCTGATCCTCACCCGCCAACGGATATTCGATGGTTCGCTGCGTCCGTTTGTTCTGCCTGTGGTGACGCTGGCAAATCCAACCTTTGGCAGTCCGAGGGCGATTGGCTACGAGCTATTTACGACCTATCTGCTTCCGTTCCAGATGGTTGCCGTACTCCTGCTGGCGGCGATGGTCGGCGTGATCGTGCTGACACACCGCGAAACCGACAAGTCGCGCCGCCGTATGGGACGCCGCCGTGTGAGCCGTCCGCTGGCGAACGTCATTGCAGCGCAGGTGGGCACGGAAAGCGTAGAGCCGCCCGCCCAACTGCCAGACGCCGAAACGGTTGGCAAGTAATTGTGACGCTCAGGAGACTGTGATCATGCCAGTGCAGACCGAAGCCTATGTCATGCTGAGTATGGTGCTGTTTGTGTTGGGAGCATTAGGGGTTTTGTTGAAGCGCAACGCGATTCTGCTCTTTATGTCTGTCGAGTTGATGCTCAACGCGACCAATCTCGCACTGGCAGCATTTGCGCGGCATTGGGGACAGGTGGATGGACACCTGTTCGCCTTTTTCGTCATCACCGTTGCCGCCGCTGAGGTCGCGGTTGGGTTGGCGCTGATCGTCGCCATCTTCCGCACCAAGCGCAGTATCAATATCGACGAACTGCATCAGATGGAAGGATGAGGCAAGTAATGAGAAATGAGCGATGAGTAACGAGTAGAAAGTTGAAAGTGCGTTTTTCACTTTGAACTTCTTTTACTCATCACTCATTACTCGTCACTCTCAACTCATTACTCGTTACCGAAGGGTCGTTTATGGAGAATTACCCGGTTTTAGTTCCGCTGATTATTTTAATCCCCTCGATAGGCGCGATCATCAATCTGTTCTGGGGAGCGCGTCTGCCGGAGAAATGGATAGGGTTAATCGGCACAATCGCGGCGGCGCTGTCATTTTTCATCGCCCTGCTGCTGTATTCCTATCTATCAGGGAGCAATTATCAGGCGGTGATCATCGATCCGCCGCTGCTGAACGGCTGGATCAGGCTGCCATCGGGTGGGGTTGAAATCCCGTGGCAGATGCGCGTGGATACCCTGAGTGTGACGATGATGCTGGTCGTCACTGGAGTAGGGTCGCTTATTCACATGTACGCGATTGGCTACATGCACGGCGATCCGCGCTTCCACCGTTTCTTCGCCTACCTGAATATGTTCCTCGCCTTCATGCTCGTGCTGGTGGTTGGCAACAACCTGCTCATGCTGTTTGTCGGCTGGGAAGGCGTGGGCTTGTGCTCGTTCCTGCTGATCGGCTTCTGGTTCGACAAGGCAAAGGGCGTAGGCTGGCGCAACAGTAACGCGGCACGGAAGGCGATGATCGTCAATCGTATTGGCGATTTCGGGATGCTGATGGCGATCTTCCTGTGCTTCTGGACGTTCGGCACGCTGGATTTCTACAAACCCGGCGAAATTGCCAACGTACATCTTGGCGAGCATGGCGAAGAACACTCAGAAGCGGCTGCCGAAGGTGAACACGCCGAGGCTGTCGCTGAAGAAGAACATGCCACAACAGGCGAAACGGTTTACACCGACAACGAACACATCCCGACCCACCAGTTAGGCATTTACGGTCAGGCGGAGCGCTTCATCGAAGAGGGTCGAACGGTTGATATTGGTCCGTTCGCGCTGCCCATCGGCACGGTGATTACGCTGATTACCCTGTTCATGCTGGTTGGGGCGACGGGTAAATCGGCGCAAATCCCGCTGTTTGTCTGGTTGCCGGACGCGATGGCAGGTCCTACTCCGGTCAGCGCCCTTATCCACGCCGCTACGATGGTCACGGCGGGCGTGTACCTGATGGTGCGCAGCAATGTGTTATTCGCCAATGCTGAACTAACCTCGCTGATTGTGACCCTGATCGGTGCGGGTACGGCGCTGGCTGCCGGGTTCATCGCCATCGGGCAGTGGGACATCAAGAAGGTGCTGGCATACAGTACCGTCAGCCAGCTTGGGTTCATGGTGGCGGCGGTAGGCGTCGGCGCGTACAGCGCAGCAATGTTCCACCTCGTCACCCATGCCTTCTTCAAGGCGCTGCTGTTCCTCGGCAGTGGTTCGGTTATTCACGGCGTTGAACACGGGCATCATGAGGTCAGTCACGGGCATGGGCACGACCATGATGAGCACCATGAAGCGGAAGAGGAATTCGATCCGCAGGATATGCGCAATATGGGCGGGCTGCGTCACCGAATGCCCATAACCTACTGGACATATCTGATCGGAACGCTGGCGCTGGCGGGCATCTTCCCATTCGCGGGCTTCTGGTCGAAGGACGAAATTCTGGCGGATTCGTGGCTTGCAGGTATCGTCGAAGGCAAGCTGGGCGGCTATATCGCCCTTGCGCTGCTACTGCTGGCGGCGGGTATGACCGCTTTCTATATGTGGCGGCAGGTGTCGCTGGTCTTTTTAGGGAAGCCGCGCACTGAAGCGGCGTCTCATGCCCACGAAAGCCCTCTGACGATGACCATCCCGCTGTTGGTGTTGGCGTTCTTCAGCGTGATTGCGGGTTTCTTCAACGTGCCGAGCGGCGTGCTTGGGCTGGATAATATGTTCGGCGCACACCGCTTCACCTCGTGGTTGGAGCACTCGGTGGCAAATGCGCACGCTGGCGATTTCCAGTGGGTGATCGCACTTGGTGCGTTGGCGTTGGCGCTGGTGGCAATGTTCGTCGCCGATGGCATCTATCGCCGTCAGGGATTGGACGAGAGCAGCCGCGATCCTCTCTACGTCAATCGAGGCTTCCGCCCCATATGGCGGCTCGCCAATGCTCGCATGTTCTGGGATGAAACCTATTCACGCCTGTTCGAGCAGCCATTTAACCGCGCATCGAAGTTCCTTGCGGATACGGTGGACTGGGCATTTCTGCACGACTACTTCCACGACACCATCATCGTCAAGGGCTTTAATGCCATCGGCGATTTACTGAGCCGTCCGGTTGACGTTGGTATCATCGACGGGATTGTCAACGGCATAGGACGGCTGACGCAAGGAATTGCCTTGAGTTTGCGGCGGGTGCAAACGGGTTACGTGCGTTTGTACGCCATCAGTTTGCTGCTCGGTGTGGTACTGGTGATTATTGTTCTGCTGCTGCCGCTGCTCGGACGCGGCTGATCTACGGAGAGCGAAGTTATGGAGAATACCGGTCTGTCGCTGGTCACGGTAGTGTTGTTCCTGCCGTTGATCGGGTTTGCGATATTGTTTTTTCTGCGGGAACAAACGCAGCTTCAGAACATCAAATATGTGACGCTCGGCACGACGCTGGTGACGTTCGTGGCGTCGCTGTTGCTGTGGATTGCCTTCGACCCAGCCAATCCCGGGTTGCAGATGGTGCAGCGCTCGGACTGGCTGCCGCAGTTTGGCATTAGTTACTACGTCGCGGTTGACGGGGTAAGCCTGCTGCTGGTCGTGCTGACGGCGTTCATTATGCCGATTGCGGTTCTGGCTTCGTTCCGCACTCATGCCTTAGAGGAACGCGGACGGCAGAAACTTTACTACATGCTCATGCTGCTGCTCGAATGGGCGATGCTGGGCGTGTTTGTGGTGCAAGACCTGATCATTTTCTACGTCTTCTGGGAAATCACCCTCGTGCCGATGTACTTCATGATCGGCATCTGGGGCGCGGAACGGCGCGTGTATGCCGCCGTCAAGTTCTTCCTGTATACGATGGCTGGCTCGATCCTGATGCTGCTCGCCATTCTGTACGTCGGTTCGCAGGCGGGAACGTTCGCGGTGCCGGAGATTGTGGCGCGTATCCAGAACGGCTCGTTGAGCTTCCCATTCGACGGATTGTTCAGCACACAGTCGTTCCTGTTCCTCGGCTTCCTGATTGCCTTCGCTATCAAAGTCCCAATGTGGCCCCTGCATAGCTGGCTGCCCGATGCGCACGTACAAGCGCCAACCGCTGGCTCGGTTATTCTGGCGGCGGTGCTGCTGAAGATGGGTACGTATGGCATCATTCGCTTCTGTCTGCCGCTTTTCCCGGAGGCAAGCGTTGCGTGGGCACCCGTGATGGGGGTGCTGGCGGTGATCGCCATCATTTACGGTGCGTGGGTCAGTTACGCCCAGACCGATATGAAAAAGCTGGTGGCGTATTCATCGGTCA
>DATGQJ010000667.1:0-9613 GCA_035304265.1 Oceanobacillus sp. | reverse complement strand
CGTACAGGCGAAGGACGACATCGTGCGCCCACTGCGGACGCTGGAGATCATCGCGCTGGATGACGGTGTGGAGACGCGCCGCTGGAAGATCAAAGGCGCGTGGATCAGCGAGATCAGCTACTCCGATTTCGACAGCGGCTCTAGCGAATTGGTACAGGAAACGCTGGTCATCCATTACGAAGATGTGGAAGAAACGTGGATGACGACGGCTGTAGAAGCCGCCGCGACGACGTAGAGCGTATCGGATTTTCTTTCGACGCTTTCCGTCGCCACAGGTTAAAACCATGGGACTACCAGAGGAAAAGTCCGCTAAAGGGACTGGTGTCGAGCGCCTTCAGTGTGCTTGGCTTTTCGGTAGCCGGACAATTTATTGTCTGGCGGTGGACTCTCAAATGCGTCACTTAATGGGCGAACACACAGGTTCGCCCCTTGTATCTTAGAAATCGGGTATGCTGAAGTGAAAAAGCATCCGGTTCGGTACGAGAGACGTGAGGCTGTTTCGCCCCTCAAACCGGTGAGTTTGATTTGTAGATGAGTCCCGCCTCTCGCCACCAACGGCAGCTAGGTTGAACGGTATCGAAAGCCATGAGCTTGCATGAACAAGGTTGACCGTCACGCCGTGTGCTACCGAGCGGATGCCCAGGGTCAGGAGGGAAACGATGACCGCTTATCTGGGGATTGATGTGGGCAAAACCCAATTGGAGGTGGCGCTGCTGCGTCCCGAGCATCCACCGGAAACCGGACAGTTCGAGAATAGTCCGGCAGGCTGGAAGCGCTTGCGTCATTTTCTGAAGAAGCGGCGGCTGGAGGCGGTGCATGTCTGCCTGGAAGCGACGGGGTATTACGGGGATGACGTGGCGCTGGAGTTGCATCAGGCGGGCTACCGGGTGAGTGTGGTCAACCCGGCACGGATTAAGGGCTATGCCGACAGTCGCTTGAGCCGCAACAAAACCGATGCCCTCGACGCGATCTTGATCGCCGATTTCTGTCGCACTCAAAATCCGGAGGAGTGGACCCCACCGCCGCCGGAGCAACGCGAGTTGCAGGCGATGGTGCGGCATTGGCAGCACCTGAGCGCCATCCGCCAGCAAGAAGTCAACCGCCAACAAGCAGGGATCCCTTCGGAAACGGTGCAGCAAACGCTGGCGCAGCATATTGCCTTTCTCGACCAGCAACTCACCGAGTTGCAGCAGCGTATCCGCCAGCATATAGACCAGCATCCGTACCTACGCCAGCAGCGGGAGTTGCTCATCTCGATCCCCGGCATTGGCGACATCACCGCCTTCAAGCTGCTGGCAGAAATTCGTGACATCCGGGTCTTTGACAGTGCGGCACAGTTGGCGGCTTACGCCGGATTGACGCCCCGTCAGCATTGCTCGGGGTCATCGGTACGCGGGCGTCCCCGCTTATCCAAGCGGGGCAGTGCACGCTTGCGAGCGGCACTGTATTTCCCGGCGATTGTGGCGCAGCAGCATAATCCCATCCTGCGGGCATTTGCCCACCGCTTGTTGGCGGCGGGCAAGCCCAAGTTAGCGGTGATTGCCGCGGTGATGCGCAAATTGCTGCATCTGGTTTTTGGCGTCCTCAAATCCGGGATGCCCTTTGACCCTCATTACCTTGATCATCCCGTTGCCATCCCTTGACTTTCGAGACGGTATCTACAAGACCCGTTGGTGAGTAGGCAGACCTGCGTGTCTGCCCCGGCGCGTATCCGAGATTTTTCTTCTGTAGGAATTTTCAGATACGCTCTAGATGGTGTAATCAAAGAGCTTCTGCCACCGCGAGGGTTTCCAACTGCTCTATACGAGCGAGAACCTGCTCGTCGGGATCATCCTCCACCAGCGAGACGTACAGATGATAGTTTTCCAGTGCCACGTCGTATTGCGCCTGCTCGAAATGCAGGTCGCCCAACCCCCAGTACGGCATCGCATATTCCGGCAACTGCTCAATCGCATCGGCGTAATCAGCCGTCGCCAGCGCGATCCCGCCAATCGCGTGATATGCCCTTCCGCGCGTGTAAAGCGCACTGACGAAATTTGGGTAAATGTCGATGGCGCTGCTGTAATCCGCAATCGCCTGTTCATAATCGCCTAACGAAAAATACACATCGCCCCGCGCAGCATAAGCGCTGCCGAACCGGGGTAATCCGTCAATCGCCCGCGTGAACTCGTGCAGCGTACGTTCATAATTGCCGCGCTGCGCGAAATAGATGCCAACGCGGTAATACACGAACGAGGGGTGATAAGGCTCGGTAATGCCGGGATCGCGCATCGCCTGCGCCCCCACACCGAAGGTGTTGAGCAGCAGGAGCAGCACGAACAGCACGACGATCCATAGAATGAGATGGGATGAGCGAAAGAGTGAATGCCACAATAACATCAACGCAGCGTCATAAGCGCGTTTTGTCTTCGGGCGGCGCTCCAACGCTTGTTGTGCCAGATGTTGGCGGCGGGCGGCACGCATCACTTCTTCACGATGGAGTTGGTTCAGGCGGTATTGGTAATCATCGGTACGCATGAGACTTCCCCTTCTCATTGCTCGTTACCTTTAAGGTAATGCGAGCACAGGGAGGATCGTCACCTCCCAAAGAGAGGGGAATCGGGGGGATTGGTGAAGCTAGTGCGCTAGATCACGCACACTTGCTTTCGCTGTTGATGGGGATGATGACAACGAAGGTTGTACCGATGCCGACCTGACTCTGGAAACCAAGCGTGCCGCCGTGCAGTTCGACGGCGCGTTTGGCGATGCTCAAACCCAGACCCGTGCCGGAAATTCCGCTGACGTTACGCGCCCGGTGGAACGGCTCGAACAGGCGCTTTTGATCCTCTTCAGGGATGCCGATGCCGTGATCGGAAACCGTCAGCATCACCCGATCCGTACCCCAATCGAGCCGGAAATCGACGGTACTGCCTTCTGGCGAGTATTTCACGGCGTTGGAAAGCAAATTGGAGACGATCTGGCGCATCAGGGTTTCGTCCACGCAGACCATACGGGACTCGCCCGTGATGGTGAATTGAATCGGGATCACCCCCTGCGTGTTGAAGGTGATTTCATCGACGACAGCCGTACAAAATTCGGTCAAGTCCAGCGATTTCGGCTCAAAATGAAGCTGGCTGAGATTCATCTTTTCCAGCGTCAGCACCTCGTTCATAAGGTTGAGCATGTTCTTGACCGACTGCTGAATCTGGGTCAGATGACGCATCCGGTTCTCTTCGGTCATGCGTCCTGCATAGTGCAGCAGCAGTTCCGAGGAAGTCATGATGGTTGCCAGTGGTGTCCGGTACTCGTGCGATACCATCGAAACGAAGCGCGACTTGAGTTCGTTCAGTTCCTTTTCGTGCTCAAGCTGCATCTTGAGCATCTCTGCGGTCTGCTGCGCCTCTTGCGCTTGCATACGCTCACTGACATCGCGCAGCGTTGCCACTACCGCCGTACCCGATCCCCATGGGATCACCGTCGCCGTAATGTCCATCGGGCAGATCGTACCGTCGGCACGCATAAACCCGCGTGACTCGAAGACCGCCCCATGATGGCGCACCGCGTCGATCAAATCTTCCGAGCGCTGTGCTTCAGACAGCGGCGGAATCAGCGTTGAATAGTGTTTGCCGACCAACTGGTGCGGCGCGAAACCAAGTGCGCGTTGCAGCGTCTTGTTCACGTCCAGTACGATGCCGGTCTCGCTGTTGATGATCAGAATCACGTCGAGCGATTCGGTGAACAGGGTCTTGAATTTGATTTCGGAGTCACGCAGCGCTTCTTCGGTACGCTGTTTTTCGAGGCTCAGGCGGCGTTCACGCATCGCCTGATGAATTGCCGGACCAAGCCGCGACAGCCGATCTTTCAGCAAATAATCCACCGCGCCGAGTTTCATACACTCGACGGCGACCTCTTCGCTGATACTGCCGGTAATGACGATAAACGGAATGGTTAGCCCACGCGCCTGCAAAAGTTCCAACGCACGAATGGCGCTAAACTGGGGCATGTGATAATCGGCGAGAATGAGATCAAGTCCGGGGTGCAACTGCGCAAGATAATCGGCTTCGTTGTCTACCCGATTCCAGTTCACCTGGATGCCCTGCCGTCCCAATTCAAACAAGATGAGTTCCAGATCATCCGTCTGATCTTCGACGATTAGGGTGTTCAGAGGATTGAGTATGTTTGTTTCCATACAGAAGCGAATGTTTATCGAATCCCCAATAGTTGACGATATACTCACATCCACTTCGGCGTCAGGAACGGCAAAGTGAAATGGGCACTACAACCATCTCTGACCGTGATATTAAGTGATTGTTCGGATCAAAACGAAGTATAACACAACTATGTTCAGCAGATCCTAGAGGCTCTGCTGCGTGTTGAGAAATGAATCCACCTCATCGCGTGTCGGCATACTCATCGCCGTTCCCGGTTTTGTCACCGAAAGCCCGGCGGCAGCATGTGCAAACAGGGTCGCTTCTTCCAGCGGTTTGCCCTCTGCCAGCCCCACCGCCAGCCCCGCGTTGAAAGCGTCACCCGCGCCGGTGGTATCCACCGCTTTGACCTTCGCCGCCGGAATCAGCGCCGTACCTTCCCGCGTCACCCACTGCGCCCCCTGCCCACCAAGCGTGACTACCACCGTCTGTGTGTCCGAAACCAGCAGCCGCCGCGCTTTCTTCTCAATTGTGAGATAGGCGGTCAGCGATCCCGATTCATCCGCCCCACCAAGCATGTTCAACTCGATCTCATTGGGCGTCAGATAGTCCGTCGCTTCCATGACGGCAGGCGGCAGCGGCGCGGACGGCGCGGGGTTCAACATCGTCTTGACGTTGTGCCTTTTGCCCAGTTCAAGCGCACGCTGTACCGTCGCCATTGGAATTTCAAGCTGGGTGAGCACCACGTCGGCGCTGGCGATTTCGCTCTCCGCCGCCTCAATGTCTGCCGGACTGAGCACCGTATTCGCCCCAAGCACGACCACGATAGCATTTTCAGCAGTACGTTCCTCGACAAAAATCGGCGCAACTCCTGTTGCTAACGTCGGATCACGCACGACGTAGCGCGTATTGATGCCTTCCCGCTGCCACATCTCGATTGCCGTATCGCCGAACATATCCTTGCCCACCCGCCCGATGAACGTGACCTGCGCCCCAAGCCGCGCAGCCGCAACCGCCTGATTCGAGCCTTTGCCGCCGGGTCCAGTCACGAAACGGTTGCCATGGACGGTTTCGCCGGGGCGCGGCAGGCGATCCATGTACGAGGTCAAATCCATGTTGAAGCTGCCAACCACCACGATTTTTGCCATGATCATTTATCCTTGTTGCGAAGTCATTGTGCGATAGGCAAGGTGAACGCCAGCACCGTGCCATAAGCTGAGTCGTCGTCTATCCAGATTTGCCCGCCATGACCTTCGATCAGCGCCTTGCTGATCGCCAGTCCAAGTCCCGCGCCTTTACGTTGGATACCATGTCCCTCAATCTGCCGGAACGCCTCGAAGACGTACTCGCGTGCCTCGTGTGGAATACCGGTTCCATGATCGCAGACCCGCACCTCGATAAAACCGTTGCGTGCCCGCGCTTGCACCTGTATCTCCGACTTTGGCGGCGAGAACTTTGCCGCGTTGCTCACCAGATTGACCAACACCTGCGCCACCCGCTGCCCGTCTGCCAGCGCCGGAGGCAGAGGGTTGGGGATGTCCAGCCGCAAATGATGTTCGCGGGTAAGCATATCCAACTGTACCCGCGCGATGTCGATAATCGTGGAAAACGCACAAATTTCAGGCGCAATCGTCAGGGCGTTTGCCTGCAAGCGCGTGAGGTCCAGCAGTTGGTCGATCAATTCCGATAGTTTGTCGGCTTCCTGATCGATGACTTCGATAAAACGCTGCTGCTGCTCCGGTTCAAAGGTTACGTCCGTCGCCAGCAGCGTCGTGGCAAAACCCTTGATAGAGGTTAACGGCGTGCGCAGTTCGTGCGAAATCATACCGAGGAAGCGCATTTTTAACTGGTTTGCCTCTTCTGCTTCCATCCGCGCCTGCCGTTCCGCTTCATACAGTTGCGCCCGTTCCAGCGCCAGCCCGCACTTCGCTGCCAGACTCAGGATATGGATGCGCTCAACCTCATCGAACTCATGCGGAGTCTCAAAGATGATCGTCAACACTCCTTCGGCTCTGCCGTGCATCATCAGCGGCACAAAAGCGAATGCCTGTAGCCCTTCCTCACGCATCCGCCGCGCGAAATCGGGATAACTGGCGGCATACGCATCCAGCGACTCAAACCAGAGCGCCGTTCCGGTGCGGAGCGCATCGGTCATCCCATAGCGTTCATCCAGCGGCGTTTGTGGAAAATCTTCAAGCAGCGAGGGGCGGAAATTGTGTTGTGCCAGCGGTTCAAGCGCCGTGCCATCTTGATTCAACATCATGACGATTGCCATATCGCCGCCCAGTTCAATCGTCCCTTGCGTCACCACCAACTGGGCGATTTGCTCCATCGTCACAGCTTCGGCAAAGGCGGCGGTCAGGCGTTGGCGGGCTGCCGAGTACACTTCGGCGCGGCGGCGCTCACCAAGATCACGGAAGACCAGAATCACGCCGATAATTGCGCCGTTCTCGTCCCTGATCGGCGCACCGCTGTCGTCTACCGGCACTTCACCGCCATCGCGCCTGACCAGAATCGTATGGTTCGCCAGCCCCACAATCGCCCCCGTCCGAATCACCTTATCGTAGGGGCTTTCCACTGGCTCGCGCGTTTCCTCGTTGATGATGCGGAACACCTCATGCAGGGGTTTTCTGTTGGCATTGGCGGCTGTCCATCCGGTCAAGGCTTCGGCAACCGGATTGATGAAGATGATCTTCCCCTCAGCGTCGGTAGCGATCACCGCGTCACCGATACTGCTCAGAGTCACCTCCAGCCGTTCGCGCTCGTCGTGCGCTTCACGATACAAGCGGGCGTTCTCGATTGCCATTGCCGCCCGTTGTGCCAGCGCTTCGCCCACCCGTACATCTTCTGTCCGGAATGAACGCCCTGAATCGCTGTTGCCAAATCCAATTACGCCGAGTGGTCTTCCCTGCACAACCAGCGGCACCAGCATCACCGCGCACAGATTCAGTTGTTCCAGAATCGCCCGCGCTTCGGCGTCCGGGTTTGCGGCGTCGATCATTTCCTGCGTGATCTCTGGAATCACCTGCGTTTGCTCAGTTCGTAAGGCGATCATCCAGAGGCTGTTTTCATCTAACTCACCCATACGGCTCTCCCGGAAGCGGCTGACCAATTCCTCTTTGCCTTCATCCGTATGGGCGACCATCAACTGACGCAACTTCCCCGACTCATCCATCAAATCAACGGAACACCAGTCGGCAAGGCGTGGCACCGCGAGTCGGGCGATGTGCTTCAGGGTCGTATCGTAATCCAGCGACGACACCAACACCGATCCCGCCGACGCGAGAAATGCCAGTCGTTCACGCGCGTTTCGCTCGGCTTCAAACAACCGGGCGCGTTCCAATGCCTGCGAACATTGCTGCGCGATAGAGACGATAAGGGCGCGATCCTCATCGCTAAATTGCTGTGCCTCATTGAACGCGATGGTCAGTGTTCCGGCGACCTGCCCGTTTGTGATCAAGGGCAGCGTAACGAAGGAACCGACCTCATTTTGATCTGCAACCGCCCCCCCTGACGGAAATCGCTCGTGATACTCTGCCATATCTTCGAACCACATCGGCTTCCGTGAACGGACGGCTTCCGTAGCAGCATAGCTTTCCGTCAATGGCATGAATCGAATCGGGTCAGTGAGGTTATGCTGGCTGATCAACTCAAGTCGGGTCTGGTTCTCATCGAGCAGCATCACCGCGCCTTTTTGCGCGTTAAGTTCCTGCAATCCCTGTGTGACCACGATATGAGCGATCTCGTTGACGGTGATCGCGCCCGAAAATGCCGACGTGAGGCGCTGCAATCCTGCCATCCGCGCCTCGGCGCGTCGCCGTTCGGTGATGTTCCGGAACACCAGAATGATGCCTATCGTCTTGCCGTTTTCGTCGTAGATCGGTGCGCCGCTGTCGTCGATGGGAATTTCCTTGCCATCACGGGTGATGAGCAGCGTATGGTTCGCCAGTCCAACAATCGCGCCCGTCCGAATCACCTTATCGTAGGGGCTTTCTACTGGCTCGCGCGTTTCCTCACCGATGATGTGGAACACCTCATTTAACGGCTTGCCGCTGACTTCCGCCGTTGTCCATCCGGTCAACGCTTCGGCAACCGAATTCATGAAGATGATGTGCCCTGCCGCATCGGTAGCGATCACCGCGTCGCCGATACTCGCCAGCGTCACCCGCAGCCGCTCCCGCGCCGCCCGCTCTGCGGCATAATGTTGTGCCCGGTCTAGCGCCTGTGCGCATTGCCGGGATATTGCAAGCAGCAGCGACTTCTTTTCTTCAGTGAACTGCGTCGGTTTATCAAAGCTAATGGTGAGTCCGCCAATGACCCGATCCTGAATGATCATGGGCAAACACGCCGTCGCCTTCGTCCCATTCTGACGAATGTTCTCCTCGAACTGCGGGTATCGAACGGCGTATTCCTCGAAGGACTCGATATAAATTGGTTCTCGTATACGAATAGCGTCGGTCAGCGGACCTTTCAGAGTCATGGGAAACAGACGATATTTCTGAAAGGTTTCCGCTGGAAGGCGGCGATGATTCACCATCTCCAACGCTTGCCCATCCGGACTCATCACACAGACGATGCCTGTGCCCGCGTTCAATGCTTCATAGGCAACGTTGACGATCACCTCCGCCACCTCTTCCGGCGTGATCGCTTCGCCCAGTGATTTTGTAGCGTTATGCAGCAGTTGCAGTTGATCGCGCTGAGCGCGCAGCGTTTGCTCTGCTCGTTGGCGTCCTCTGTATACAAGGAAAACCGCCATCACCGCCGTCGAAAAAACGACGAGCAGGGTTATATCTGCTGCAAGGAAATTCGATAAAGTACGGGCTTCGGGAAACAGAAAGGCTTCTGCGAAAATAACCGAGAGCAGCGCCGCCATCAGCCCCGGACCCAACCCCACGTAGGTCACGGTAACGACGGCAGCCGCAAGAAAGATAAACAAGAAATTGGGTGCAATAATGGGGCGTAGTATCAAACTCAATACCAGCGCGACAGCAACCGCCCCCACAGCTATTCCATAACGTAAGAACGGCGCGTAAATACTTTTCATTTTCAACAGTGTCCGCGCTTCGATAAAACCAACGGTAATGATGAATGTTACATTATTTTGGAAGGTTCACCAACTATCCTATGCTGACTTAAATTAGCAGTGAAATATTCAAGCAAAGGTGTCGTACCTGCCCTAACACCAAAAATGGTCCAAAATGCCGTCCAAAATGACCACACTCAGCCGAAATTTTGTTCTACACTGTCTCTAAAGCGGATTACGTACTTTGAGGTAGTGAATCCCCCTCACCCTGCTTGCGGCGCTTAGGCAAGCCGCCCGCGTAAACGGGACATCGCCCTGATGCTTTCTCCCCTTCTCCCCAGCGAAGCTGGGACGCCCGCATTGCGTGGGAGAAGGGGTGACAAGTACATAACCCGCTCTACGGATAAATGTAGAAAGGTCAGAGGAATATGACGGCAGTCTGGACGCCACCGCGCACGTGGAA
>DATGQJ010000666.1:0-3951 GCA_035304265.1 Oceanobacillus sp. | reverse complement strand
CAGAGCCAAAGCCGAAGGTCGTGATTGTTATTATTTCGCCGATCGTGGTAACAACTTACCCGCGCCGGATGTGCCAGTCATCAAGGATTTGGAAATGCCGCATCTCGTGTTTACCACCCCACTCTCACTCGAAACGATGGCGCAGCGATTCGAGCCGTTCAAGCACAGCGAAGGTGACATTCACGTGGGTTTTAGCGCCGTGTTTCGTGGTGAACACACGCTACTTTTCGAGATTCATGTGAACGAACCGACCATCAACCAGCACACCGCGCTTTTACTCACGCAGCGTTACGGTGCTGAGAAGACCTATACCCTACAAATGGGAACGTTCGGTCATCCACGCCCAACACAGGGAATGCACATCGCCGTCTCCACGTTAGGCAACTGGCTACTCAGTTTGCATCACGAAGCACAAGTTGTCTCTCAAAAAGTACAAGCCTTATCCAGCGCCGATCAAGGACATTAAGCCCTGTCCGGCGAGAAGCGCACCGATAGCAAGCGCAGCGAAGTAAATGATGGTCACAACGTTCATCAAGTGACCGGCGATGATGAACAGCCCGTCGCGCTGAAGAATGCCCACCGCAAGGAAGAGGACGGCGATTCCGGGCAGCGTGTTTGAAAACGGAACCAGACCCAGCGGGAAAAGCAGCAGAATGCCGCCGAGTGTAAGTCCAAGTCCATTGATGCGGTTGATGACCGCGCCATCGGTAAGGGGTAGTAGTCGTGGACGAATCACGCGATCCAGACGCGCAAACATTTCTGCGCCCTTCTTCATTGCTTCCACCAGATTGGCGGTTGCGACTGCCCTTTCCATCAGTCGGCGAGGCAGCCACGGAAGCCGATTCAGGGTAACGCCAATACCGATCAGGATGATCACCAGTCCAAAAACGGTGCTGACGCCGGGGATCGAGATAGGCAGCAGAAACGGAATCACGAGGATCATACAGAACAGCAGCAATCCCTGTTCACCGATCAGTTCCAGTAGTTGCTTGAGGGTAATCTGCTCACCGCTAATTGAACTGGCAGTATTGGTAAGCGTCTGGCTGAGTGTGTCGCGTGAATCCTGAAATTGAACGGTCATTGAAACCCCTTGATTGAGTTTGCCTAAACTTGATTTGCGCTATTGGTATGATGGACGACAAAAAGTAGAGCGTCAATAGCGAAAACCAGATTCCCACGTCTTGAGACCTGCATTTTGTGTCGTCGTTTTATACCCAAAAGCGCCGCAAATTTGATATCACCAAAATTTGCGAAACCCCTCTTTCTGGGCTAAAATTAGAACAAGTGTACGAATTTCTCGACAGGCAAATAAGCTATGTTCGCTCCTGTATTGCATGTCCGTGATGTGGACTTGAGTCTGGCGTTTTACACGCGCGTTCTGGGTTTTCAGGGTGAGGGCGGCTTGCCCGGTATGGATGGTAAGACGATTTACGCCGAAGCATATCTCGGAGATACAAAAGTGATGTTCCGGCGGCGTTCGGCGGTTGCAGCACAGAGCGGCGGTATTGAGCTTTACCTCACACTGCCAGAAACGATGGACATTCGCCAGTACCAACATCTCCTTCGTGCGCGTGAGGTTAACATTGTCGAAGAACTGCACGACGAACTATGGGGCGATCAGGCATTCACCATCGCCGACCTTGACGGGTATCGTTTGATCATCTCGCAGCCTATCCGGTACAGCGTGAGCCTTCCACACGTCGAAAAGCACATCGCCTGAATTCCTCACACTCTCAACGGGTAGGCGCGTCCTACCCGTTTTGAATCCACGTAAGATTGGACATTGTTCGAGCGACAAAGCATTATTACACTCAATGCCATCTCTCAATAAAGCTGATAGGAGCACAACCCATGTCTACAGATATTACAGGGCGTGGTTACGCGCACCCTGAAGTATTGGTTTCTACCGATTGGGTCGCAGAGCATCTGAACGATCCCAACGTTCGCCTCATCGAATCCAACGAAGACCCCCTACTTTACGCTTCCGGGCACATTCCCGGCGCGGTTCAGGTAGACTGGACACGCGACCTGAACGACCAAATCCGGCGCGACTACCTGAACAAGCCGGATTTCGAGGCGTTGATGTCGCGAATTGGCGTGACACCGGATATGACCGTCGTGTTCTATGGCGACAAGAACAACTGGTGGGCGACCTATGCCTTCTGGGTATTCCAGTTGTTCGGTCACAAGAACGCGCGGGTCATGGACGGCGGACGGGCAAAATGGGAGCGCGAAGGTCGCCCAATGACGCGCGAAGTGCCGAGCTACCCGGCAACCCAGTACACCGCTCAGGAGCGTGACGATGAGCGCATCCGCGCGTTCCGTGATCAAGTGCTGGCGCATTCGCAGGCAAACAAACCTCTAATTGACGTGCGCAGTCCGGCGGAGTACAGCGGCGAGAAGCTGCACATGCCGGAGTATCCACAGGAAGGCGCTTTGCGTGGGGGTCATATCCCCGGCGCGAAGAACGTCCCGTGGGGCAAAGCGGTCAATCCTGATGACGGCACCTTCAAATCTGCTGATGAACTACGCCAGATTTACGAGCAGGAGCAGGGTTTGCGTCCTGATCAGGACGTGATCGCCTACTGCCGTATCGGTGAGCGCAGCAGCCATACGTGGTTCGTCCTCACCTACCTGCTCGGCTACAACAACGTCCGTAATTACGACGGCAGTTGGACGGAATGGGGTAATCTGGTCAACGTGCCGATTGAGAAATAGCAATGAGTGAGTATCCTGAAAAGCTGGCGGAACTGGTGAGCGACATGGAGTCGATCACTGACCGCAACGAACGCGCCGAATTGCTGATCGAGATGGCGGATCGGTTCGACAAGGTGCGAGTCGTACCGGAAGTTGCGACCAAGCCTTATCCTGAAGACCACCGCGCCCCTTCGTGCGAATCGGAGGCGTTCGTGTGGGCGGTTGACCAACCGGACGGAACGCTGAAGTTCTACTTCGACGTGCTGAACCCGCAGGGCTTATCGGCAATGGCGATGTCGGTGATTCTGGACGAGACGCTCTCCGGTCAGCCGATTGAGCAGGTCGCCAACGTGCCCAGCGACATCGTGTTCCGCATCTTCGGCAAGGAACTGTCGATGGGCAAGGGCGCGGGCTTGATGGGCATCCTTTCGCTGGTGCAGAACGAAGCGCGAAAGCGGCTCAACCGGAACTGAACCGCCAAACTGCGCTTCATCAGGGCGACCCGTGGGTCGCCCCTACAATTCCCCATCACGGCAATGACAGGTAAGGCTTTTGCTGTTGCCGCGAAATTCACGGCATTGCCCCTTCCCCGCAATCGATAATCACCTGCTGCTGCGGAAGTCGCCTTGCTGCCGTCGTTCGTGAAGATGACGGTTTTGAGCGACGTTTGTTGCTGCTGCCGCTGTTGCTGCGCTATGTTTTTTCTTCGCGCAACAGCAGCAAGACCCATCCCCGCATACCTTTTGTTGATCGCTGTGAATCACCTCAGATTTTCCTTATTAGACGACGCGGTGCGTCGCCCCTACAGCGGGAGCGGAGTGAAATAACCATGTAAAGCTGCGTGTTACTCCTTCAAAGTAGCACAGATTCATTTGAAAATGTGGTCATTTTGGACGGCATTTTGGACCATTTTTGTTTGACGAGTCGCAAAGCATCCACGATACTCAATGCGATTTAGCTAAAACGTGTTATGCACTTGCCCCCTCATCCCCCAGCCCTTTCTCCCACGCAAGCAGGGAGAAGGGGAGAGGGACGGCTTGCCAAAGCGAAGCGACGCAAGCAGGGTGAGGGGCAATCTCGACATCAAAGTACATAACACGCTCTATCGCATATGGAAGTGTCAACGTGGAGCAAGTTGCGTCTTTCACCCGCCGCGAAATTCTCACTATTCTCGCGTTGTTTATCGTCACCCGTATCGCGCTGGTCGGCATCGGCGCGGTGGCAGTGACGGTACTCCCCAGCACAGAGGGTCCC
>DATGQJ010000665.1:0-2837 GCA_035304265.1 Oceanobacillus sp. | reverse complement strand
CTTGGGTTGCGCGAGGTTGTCGAACACTGCCTTGACCATCGCCGGAGTGAATTCTTTGGATGCAAGACCGTAACGACCACCGACCACGACAGGCGGTTGCCCATCCACCTTCTCTTCGTACAGCGCCGTGACGACATCGAGATATAACGGTTCGCCCGCGCTGCCGGGTTCTTTGGTGCGATCCAGAACCGCGATTTTCTGCACCGTTTCGGGCAGCGCTTCGACAAAGCGGCGCATGTCGAACGGGCGATACAACCGCACCTTCAACACGCCGACTTTTTCGCCCTGTGCGTTCAAATAGTCAACGGTTTCATGCACGGTCTCGCAGCCCGAACCCATCAGCACGATCACGCGATCCGCATCGGGAGCACCGTAGTATTCATAAAGCTGATACTGCCGTCCGGTGATTTGTGCGAACTTGTCCATCGCCTGCTGCACGATGTCCGGGCAGGCGGCATAAAACGGATTGACCGTTTCCCGCGCCTGAAAGTAAACGTCGGGGTTTTGCGCCGTGCCACGCACAAAGGGATTTTCCGGCGAAAGGGCGCGGCGGCGGTGCGCGAAGATCAACTCGTCGTCGATCATGGCGCGTAGGTCATCGTCGCTCAACAGTTGAATCTTGGCGACTTCATGCGAAGTACGGAAGCCGTCAAAGAAGTGGATGAACGGCACGCGAGATTGCAGCGTTGCCGCTTGCGCGATCACGGCGAAGTCCTGCGCTTCCTGCACGGATGCCGAAGACAGCAATGCGAAGCCGGTTGCGCGTGTCGCCATGACATCGCTGTGGTCGCCAAAAATCGAAAGCGCCTGCGCCGCTACCGCCCGTGCTGCCACATGGATCACGGCAGAGGTCAATTCCCCTGCGATCTTGTACATATTGGGGATCATCAGCAGCAAACCCTGCGATGCTGTGAAGGTGGTGGTTAGCGATCCGGCTTGCAGAGCACCATGTACCGCGCCTGCCGCGCCTGCTTCGCTTTGCATCTCGACCACTTTGGGCACAGTTCCCCACAGGTTCGGCTGGTTATTGGCAGCCCATTCGTCCGACCATTCGCCCATCGCAGAAGAGGGCGTGATCGGATAAATTGCGATCACCTCGTTCAGTTTGTAGGCGACGCGGGCGACTGCCTCGTTGCCATCCAGTGTTATATATTCAGTCGGCATTGAGTTCTCCTAACTCCCCCAGTTGTTCCAGATAATCAAAAACCCGTTGTGCTTCGGCTTCGTCCACCGTACTCAGCGCGAAGCCGACATGCACGATTACGTAATCGTCAATCTGTGCTTCCGGCACGTAGGCGAGGCTGACCTCTTTCACGACACCGCCAAAGCTCACTTTGCCGGTGCGTTCAAGTCCCTCACCCGTGATGCTGACCAACTTTCCCGGAACTGCCAGACACATGATGTTCCTCGCGTAACGCCGCCGCGATTTGTCCTAATGCGATGCCACCGTCATTGGGTGGAAATCGCTGCTGCCAGTACGGTGTGAAGCCTGCTGCTTGCAGTTTGGCGATACATCCTTTCAGCAGCGTCCGGTTCTGGAAACATCCACCTGTCAACGCCACCTGCTGTATGCCTACCCGCCTTGCAACTTCGACCACGATCTCCGCCAATGTGTTGTGAAACTTCGCGCTCATCAGCGCGGGATCGGTTTCGTCCAACATAGCGGCAAGTATCGGCTTCCATTCAATCATGTCCCGATTGACGCCAGTTCCGTTAGTGACGGGTGTAATCAGGTAGGGGTAGCATTCGTCGGTATTTGTATTCAACGCGGCGTATTCCAGCGCCATTGCCGCCTGACCTTCAAAGCTGCATTTCTGGCGCAAGCCTGCCAGTGCCGCCACCGCATCGAATAGCCGTCCCACGCTGGAGGTTAGGGGGGCGTTCACGCCTTTCCGAAGGGCAGAGAGCAGGAGATGAAGTTCGTTGGGGGAGAATTGCAGAACGTCATGAGGGATTTCATCCTCGAACATTGCATACAGCACGCCGAGTAAGCTGCGTCGGGGTTCTCGTGCGGCGGCATCTCCGCCGGGAAGCGGAAATGGACGCAGATGGGCGGCGCGGGTGAATCCCGTATCATCTATCACGAGAAATTCCCCGCCCCAGATTGTGCCGTCCGTACCGTAGCCTGTGCCGTCCCATGTCACCCCAAGTACAGGCGACGTGAGATGATGCTCCGCCATGCACGACAACACGTGCGCATAGTGATGCTGAACGCGGATGATAGGCAAGCCGGATTTTTCAGCGTACTGCGTCGTTGCGTAGTCAGGGTGCAAGTCACAGACAATCGCACATGGTTTCGCTTCGTAGAGGGTTTGGAAATCCGCCAGTGTCCGCTTGAAAGCGTTGAGGGTTTCGGCGCTGTCCATATCGCCGAGATGTTGGCTCAGGAAAACGTGCTGGTTATGCAGCAAAGCGACGGTGTTTTTCTGGTGAGCGCCCGTCGCCACCAGACTCAATGAATGATCGAGGATGTCTACCGGGAGCGGCGCGAAACCACGCGCCCGCCGAAGCATCAGCGTTTGTCCTGCTGCGACGCAGACCACCGAATCATCGACGTGGCGGGCAATGGGGCGGTTATGCACCAGAAAGAGGTCGGCAATCCCGCCGAGTTTCGCCAGCGCTTCGGTTTCGTCGATGCAGATAGGTTCGCCGGAAAGATTGCCGCTGGTGGCGACCACCGGAAAACCGAGATCGGTGAGCAAAAGATGATGCAGTGGGGTGTAGGGCAGCATCGCGCCAAGATAGGGGGTATCCGGCGCAACCTGCGGGGCGATGTCACCGCCGCGATACCGCAGAAGCACAATCGGCGCTTCCGAAGCGGTAAGCAGGCTTCGCTT
>DATGQJ010000664.1:0-4893 GCA_035304265.1 Oceanobacillus sp. | reverse complement strand
GAACGGCATGTGGATTTTTCGGCATAGATTATCCGATTTTCCCACCGACTTCCCTACGATTACCTACCCCTCCCGCCGCTTGTGGTATAATCCCCCGCTTGATAATCTGAAAAATCAGGTAGCCACCGCCAATGGGAATGTTTGACAAACGGTTGGGCGTTGACCTTGGAACGGTCAACGTCCTGATTTATGAAAATGAGCAAATCGTCCTGCAAGAGCCAACGCTGGTCGCCCTCACCGTTGAAGACGAACGCATCGTCGAAATCGGGCAGCCTGCCCGTGAAATGCTCGGCAGAGTAGACGACGAAGATATTCAGGTGATTCGTCCGCTGCAAAACGGCGTTATCGCCGATTACGAAGTTACGGAGGCAATGCTGCGCCACTTCTTCGGCAAGGTCGCGGGGCGCATCCGCCTCTTCAAACCCACCATCATGATTTCTGTCCCCTACGGCGTGACCAGTGTGGAAAAACGCGCCGTCCACGAAGCAGCGTTGCAGGCTGGCGCACGTGAAGCGTTCCTGATCTGGGAACCGTTGGCAGCCGCCATTGGCGCAGGGCTTCCCGTCGGCACGCCTGCCGGAGATATGGTCGTCAATATCGGCGGTGGCATCACCGAAGCAGCAGTGCTCACGATGAACAACATCGTCCGCGCCGAAAGTGGACGAGTTGGCGGCTTGAAACTGGACGAGGCGATCATCGCCTACGTTCGCCGCAAATACAACCTCAGCGTTGGTCAGCCGACAGCGGAATCGGTCAAGATACAGATTGGCGCTGCCGTGCCTCAACCCGAACAAATGGCGATGGAAGTGCAGGGACGCGATAACGTCAGCGGCTTACCGCGCACCATCACCTTGACCACAGGCGAAGTGGTCGAAGCCATGCAAGAGCCGCTGAGTCAGATCGCAGGTGTGTTAAAAGCCGTCCTCGCCAACACACCGCCGGAACTCGCCTCCGACATCATCGACAGAGGCATCATCCTTACGGGCGGCGGCGCGTTGCTGCGCGGCATCGAAACTTACCTGACCCGCGAAACCGGCGTCCCCGTCTACAGGGCAGACAACGCCATGATCGCTGTGGCAGTTGGCGCTGGACGCGCCCTCAACGATCCGCCGCTGATGCGCCGCATCGGGCAGATATAAAAAACCTGCTAAAAATCGGGGCGCAAAACCATGCGCCCTCTTCCTATTTCTCCCTCAAACTTGACACCCCTCACTAAACTTTCCTGACAAACCCGTCTCCTCCTGTCACGATGTTGTCACGCCGTCGTCGCGCTCGATCCCTAAAGTGATAACTGAGCAACGCATAGACAGCGCGATTGCACAGGGATTATCCATATCAGAGGAGTTCTACATGAGACGTGTTTTACAGGCGCTATTGCTGATGACCCTCGTGGTTGTCGCAATTCTGGCGAAAACGTTTGACAGTCTGGTTACCGCACAAGCAGGTGAAAATAAGCCAATTGGTACGGCTGTCGTTCACTTTGAAGGCGCTGTCACTCACGTGAATGATACCGACAGAACTTTGAGGGTTTCAGGTACCGCCGAACTCAGCAATTTTGGACAACAAGGCAATAGCTGGCAGGCAATCGCTTTGCTGCCCTTCCGCCGCACCGCCAATGGGGCTATTCAACTTGCGCAACAAGGTCAGATTCGCATCAGGATTACCCGCCCCGGTGGTCACAGCTTCACCCTGATTGCTCATAGTGTAGACATCCGTGCAGCCTTGAGCATCCGTGATAGTGTGCATTGGGTCATTCTCGATGGTGAAACGGACGTGTACACATCAGATATGACCCTCAATGATTTCGAGAACACTGCCATTGCGTCGCTCGAAACCGAGTTTCAACTCACTTTTCAGGGAACAGCAGACACTTTGGGGACATTGTTTCCGATAACGAACACCCCCGATCATGGAGGACCTGACGGTCCCGGAATGCCCACTTCACTGCCTACGGTTGCCTCACCGGGTCTCTAGAGGTTTTGCAGCAGGGGCGACTCGTGAGTCGCCCCTATACGCGCGATTGATGAGGCTAATTCGCTTCGGACAAGAAGCGCATTCTTATTAGGAGAATCATCATGACTACTCAAGCAATACAGGGACAAGCATTTCAGGAAGTGACGGCAAATCTCGGCGCGTTGCATGGGCGATTTGTCGCCAACAGCCGGATTCTTTTAGTCATTATCGGCGGCTTTATACTGCTGCTGGCGCTGTTGGTCGGCGGGCAGGCACTCGGCACCGATCCAAAAGACCCGGATCGCCAACCGATGCTGATCTTCACGTTCATCTTCGGGGCACTAGGTGCCTACCTGATCTATCTATGGTATTCCCGGCGCGGCAAAGCGGTTGAAGCCTACGAACAGGGTTTGTTGCGCATTCAGGGCAAAAAGGTGAAGGTCACGCGCTGGGATGACATCGACGCCGTGTGGCAGTCGATCACGCGCCGCTACTACAACGGGGTGTATACCGGCACAACCTACGTATACACGATTCGGACGAAAGACGGCGAGCGCTTCAGCGTCAGCAACGCCTACAAGGACATCGAAACGCTGGGGGAAATCATCCAGTCCGAGGTGACACAACGCCTGCTCCCGGCGATTGTGCGAGCCTATCAAAGCGGGCAAACCATCAACTTCGGCAAACTGAGCCTGAACTCACAGGGGCTTATCTACAAAGACAAGCAGATCCCCTGGAATCAGATCAAAGACCTGAAGATTGATCGCGGGTATATTTCGATAAAACAGGAAGGTGGACGATGGTTCAACTGGGCGCAGGTTATGGCAGACACCGTGCCCAACCTGTTCGTCTTTCTCGCGCTAGTGGACAACATCGTCGGCATTCGCACCGGCAGATGAGAAGAGGCTACGATGCCACTTTACAAATAAAGCCAACGTAAACCTCACCCCCGTCTCGCTTCGCTCGACTCCCCCTCTCCACGCAGTGGAGAGGGGGTTGGGGGTGAGGTCCCAAAAAAACGCTCTCCATTTTTGCGAAACCGCGTAAAGTGCCCGTCGCGCGATTCAATTTTCTTCAGGCGAGGTAATAGGTCATGCGCTGTAGGTGCAGCACCGGGTCGATGTACTGCACATGCACATCGTCCGGCACGGTCAGGTTGATCGGCGCATAGTTCAGAATCGCCTTGACTCCAGCAGCGATCAGCAGGTCGGCAACCGACTGCGCATGTTCGGCGGGCACGGCGATCATGGCGATTTTGATACCGCGCTCGCTGATGATCTCGTGGAGTTTGTCAATCGAATGCACCTGAAATTTGCCGACTGACCTCCCCACTTTATCCGGTGCGCTGTCGAAAACGTAGGCGATGTGAAAGCCTCTATCGGCGAAGCCCTTGTAACGCGCGACAGCGCTGCCGAGGTCACCCGCGCCGACGAGCGCCACTTCCCACTCGCGCTCGACCTTGAGCACCTGCCGCAGTTGCTCCTTCAGATAGGCGATCTTGTAGCCTGTCCCCTGCTTGCCAAATCCGCCGAAATGCGACAGGTCTTTGCGAATCTGTGCGGAGCTAATTCCAAGCCGCCTGCCCAGTTCATGCGATGA
This sequence comes from Oceanobacillus sp., assembly GCA_035304265.1. GTDB lineage: Bacteria > Chloroflexota > Anaerolineae > Aggregatilineales > Phototrophicaceae > Flexifilum. Next base: position 1,341 of record DATGQJ010000664.1, on the reverse strand, counting down.
AGTGACCTCTTTACCTTCTTGCGAGAGGCGCTCCAATGCGCGGAGATAAACTGGGAGTCGGCTGATCACAATGTCAGGAATTGATGAAGGCATAATTCGAGCGCGGTTCCCCTCTGTTTAGTTCCGTTTGTGAAAGATGCCACATCCATAGTACCATTTCTGCAAGTTTCCCGCTAGCAAGTTTTGAAAAGATGGGAAAACTTGCCCACCTGCTGCGCTGAAACCTATTGTTCCACTGCCGCGTACATTGTATGATGAAGTCGTGAAAACGGGAACAAGTAGCATTCATGTCGGTTAGACGCAGCATTATTGTCCTCACTCTTATAACGCTTGCACTGCCCGTCGCGGTTTTTTCCATTCGTGCCAATCGCAATCAGAGCGAACGTCCGGATCGAAATTTGCAGCAGTACACCGTCACACGCGGCGACGTAGAAGTTACGGTCACGGCGATTGGCACCGTGGAAGCCGATCAGGTGACGCGCCTCAGTTTCACCAGTGCGGGGCGCATCGTCGCGCTGCCCTTCGAGGTTGGCGACAGCGTGCGGGCGGGTGATGTACTGGCGCAGTTGAACGATGACCCCCAGCGAATCGCCTACGAACAGGCGTTGTTGGCGCTCGAACTGGCGCAGGTACAGAAGGATAATCTGCTCGCCGGACCCGACGAAGCCCAGATCCGAATCGCAGAGGCAAACGTCCAAAGCGCTCAGGGGGCGATTAACGCCATTTTCAATGCCATCTCCGACGTGGACATTCGCGCCGCCGAACTGAGTTATGCGCAGGCACAGCAGGCGCTCGAAGACGCGATACAGGCACGCGCCACCGCCCCCGGCGGTCAACCCGAAGAAGCCTACGCGCTGCTCGACGCGCGGGTTGGGCAGGCATCGTTCAACGCCGAGATCGCCCGCTTACAGTTGGAGCAGTTGCGCAGCGGCAGCGGTCCCGAATTGAACGCCGCCTATGCACGATTGGCGCAGGCGGAGCGCGAGTTAGAGCAGTTACAGGCGGGTCCCACACAGGCACAACTGGATCGCGCCGATCTCGAAATCACGCGGGCGCAGATTCAGGTCGATGAAGCACTGGCGGCACTGGAAGATTTACGTCTGGTCGCCCCCTTCGACGGCATCGTGACGGCGATCAATGCCGAAGTCGGCAGCCTCGCCATACCGGGTCTGCCGGTGGTTGAAATCGCCGATCTTGACCCGCTGCGCCTGACCGTACAGGTGGATGAAATCGACGTGCGCCAGCTTGAGGAAGGAATGCCTGCCCGCGTGCGCGTGGACGCCCTCTCCGGCGTGACGCTGAACGCAGTGCTTGAGCGAATCGCCCTTGTCCCGATCAGTG
>DATGQJ010000663.1:0-4727 GCA_035304265.1 Oceanobacillus sp. | reverse complement strand
GTCGCCGTCGCCGAGCGGGTGTTCGACGGATTGGTCATGCTTACGTTCATCTTCGTCTCGCTGTCGCTCTTGAATATCAGCAATCCTGATTTGCAGTCCATCGTCAACGTCGGCACACCAGTGTTCCTGATTGCGCTTGCTGTCTTCTTTTTCCTCGCGGCAAGACCGAACCTTCTGCGCCAACTTGTGGCAGTCGTCACTCGTCCGCTCCCTGAAAAATTGCGCGATATTGTACTTGGGTTAAGTGAAGATATTCTGGAAAGCCTCGGCGGATTTCGTAAGCCCGCCGACTTAGTCGGAACTGTCCTCTGGTCGTATCTGAGCTGGATTTTACATTCCGGCGTTTACTGGTTGGTGGCGCTGGCGTTTGACCTGCATCTGGATTTTCCGACACTGCTGCTCGTCGTCGGCGCGGTCAATCTTGCGGGCTTGATTCCGGCATCACCGGGGCAATTGGGCGTATTCGAATTTTTTGTCGTCGTCGTTCTCACCAGCATCGGCACGCCCGAAGCACAGGCAACCGCCTATGCATTGGTGGTTCATCTCGTGATCTGGCTGCCAGTCACTCTGTTTGGCTTTATCTTGCTGGCACGTTACGGGCTTGGCTGGAATGCCCTCGTCCGTGCCCGCGATCTTGAAAACAAGGCTGTCGTATCGTGAAAATAGGTATCATTGGCGCAGGCGCAGCAGGCATGGCTGCGGCATGGGATTTAACCCGCGCAGGACACGAAGTAACCCTTTATGAAGGCGAAAGCCGCGTCGGTGGTTTGGCAGGTGGTTTCCGCGACGACTCGTGGGATTGGACGCTGGAAAAGTTCTATCACCACTGGTTCGCCACCGATCACGAAGTGCTCAAACTCGCGGAAGAAATCGGCGTGCGCGACAAAATCATTTTCCCACGCCCCAAGACTAGCTACTGGATTGACGGAAAGCTCTACCGTTCGGAGATTTCGCCCTCGGCGCTGTTTTTGCCGCTGCCGCTGCTGGCAAAGATACGCTTCGGGCTAGCTGGCGCGTTCATCAAGCTGACGCCCTTCTGGAAGCCGCTCGAAAAGATCACCGCGCACGAATGGCTGCTGCGTTACATGGGTGCGCCCGGATACGACAAATTCTTCCGCCCCCTGCTCATCGGCAAGTTCGGCGAAGAATACCAGAAAGTCAACATGGCGTGGATGTGGGCGCGGGTCAAAGCGCGAACTCTCAAGCTCGGCACGTTTGAAGGCGGGTTTCAGGCATTTCTCGATACGCTGGCGGAAGCCATCACCAAACAGGGCGCGACCATCCGCCTGAACACACCCGTTCAGGCAATCGGCACGCAAGACGGCAAGCCAACCCTGACCGTTAACGGTGAAACCCTTGTGTTTGACCGCGTACTGGCAACGACTTCACCGGGCTTGCTGCTGCGCCTCGCCCCTGAAATCAAGGACACACCCTACGGCAAGCAAATTGGTGAATTGCACAGCATCGGCGCGATCTGTGTCGTGATCTCGATCAAGCACCAACTGCTCACCGACGGGACTTACTGGCTGAATTTACCCGCTACCAGCGCCAACAAGCGCGAAAGCCGCTTCCCGTTCCTCGCGCTGGTCGAACACACCAACTGGATGGATCGTGCTCACTACAACGGAGACCGTATCCTCTACTGTGGGGATTACGTCCCCGCCGATCATGAATATTTCAAGCTGAGCGAAGACGAACTCGCCGAACGTTTCATCGCCACGCTTCCGACCTTCAACCCGGAGTTCAAGCGCGACTGGGTGAAGAAATACTGGGTCTTCCGTGCGCCTTATGCCCAGCCCGTGCCTTATGTCAACCACAGCGAGAAAATCCCATCGTTGGAAACGCCGCTGAAAGGCGTTTACTGGGCAAGCATGAGCCATGTCTATCCGTGGGATCGGGGCACTAACTACGCCATCGAACTCGGAAGGCGCGTGGCAAAGTTGATTATGGGGCAGTAGGCATGATCGATCCCGGCTTGCGCGGCAGAGTCGCGTTGGTCACAGGCGCGAATCATGGTATCGGCGCGGCGACAGCCCGAACGCTCGCAAGCGTCGGCGTACACGTCTTTGTCACCTACTACCGTCCGCCGCTGACCGAAGCAAAGGAATCCCACGAAGGCGGCGAGTACGCCCGCCAGCGCCTACGCAACGCCGATGCGGTGGTCAAAGCCATCCGCGCGTTCGGCGTGAATGCCGCTGCTGCCGAAGTCGATCTCTCCGGTCCGGCTTCCATTCCACCGCTGTTCGATCAGGTCGAAGCAACGTTGGGTCCTGTTGAAATCCTTATCAACAATGCTGCCGCATGGCAGGCGGATACGTTCGTCACGCCAGAAATCCGCGCCGCTCAAACGTGGCCCCCGCCTGATTTCATGAATGTATTGACCGCCGAGAGTCACGATTTGCACTTTGCCGTGAACAGCCGCGCGACTGCGCTCATGACCGTCGAATACGCTCGCCGCCACATTGCGCGAGGCGCGTCGTGGGGGCGTGTCGTCAACATCAGTACCGGCGGCGCATACTGCTTTCCCGGCGAGGTTTCTTACGGTGCAAGCAAAGCCGCGATGGAATCCTACAGTCGTTCGGCAGCGCGAGAGTTGGGACCCTACGGCATCACCGTCAACATCGTCTCTCCCGGTGCGACCCAGACTGGATGGATTACCCCCGAACTGGAAGCGCATATTCGCGCCGATACACCGTTGCGCCGTGTCGGACAACCGGAAGACGTGGCGGACGTGATTCTCTTGCTGGTTTCGGAGCAGGGGCGCTGGCTTACCGGGCAACTGCTTCATGCTGGCGGCGGACAGGTGATGTGATGTTTCGCATTATCGACCTCACCCCCAACGATGAACGACTCATCGAGCAGGTTGCCAAAATGCTACTTGATGGCTTCCGCGAAATGGCTCCCAATGCATGGAAAAACCTTGAAGAAGCGCGGGAAGAAGTGCATGAATCCTTCGATCCCGAACGCATCAGCCGTGTCGCCATTGATGACAATGGTGATGTTGTCGGGTGGATTGGCGGCATTCCTCAGTATGATGGCAACGTCTGGGAATTGCATCCGTTGGTCGTCCGTCCCGATATGCAAGGCAAAGGGATAGGTCGCGCCCTTGTGGAAGATCTGGAAGCACAGGTGAAAGCGCGTGGTGGGCTTACCATCACGCTCGGCTCAGACGACGAACAGGGCTTCACCTCGCTTTATGGGATCGATCTGTTTCCGAACCCGCTGGAACACCTTCTCAATATTCGCAACATCCGCAATCATCCTTACGAGTTCTATCAAAAATGCGGGTTCGTTCTCACAGGCATTGTGCCAGATGCCAACGGTTTCGGAAAGCCCGACATCATCATGTCTAAACGAGTTCGGTGAGTGATGGCAATTCTGGTTGAACGCGCGACTGAAGACGACTATGCCGAAGTCTGCGCGATAGATACTGCACATATGGGCAACAACAGTCGCTGTGACTATCTGGCAAAGGCGATTATGGCGCGGCATCGTGTCGTCGCGCGTGAGGCGGGACAGGCGCTCGGCTTTGGGATTGTAGACAACACCTTTTTCGGCAATCCCTTCATCGAACTTCTCATCGTTCATCCCGATCACCGCAGGCGCGGGGTCGGCGAAGCCATCATGCGCTACATTGAAAAGACTTGCCCTTCGATAAAATTATTTACCTCGACCAACGAGTCGAACCTACCTATGCAAAAGCTGTGTGAGAAGCTCGGCTTCGTCCGCAGCGGCTACGTCGAAAACCTCGACGACGGCGACCCAGAGATTATTTATTTCAAGCGTTTGGGGTAACTTTCGGTATACCCGAAAGCGCGTTTCGCCGTTAAACTATGCGTTACAAATGTCAGCGCTCTGCGAAACAGAGCCGGAAATCACGCGAGGACATATATGAAGATCATCGTCGTCGGAACCGGATTTGTAGGACTTCCTCATGCCGCCGTATGTTCGGAATACGGTCACGAAGTATACGCCTACGATGTGGACGAGAAGCGTATCGCCGCCTATAACACGGCGAAACGGGAGGAAATCGAGAAGTATGTGAACGAACCCGGTCTCGCCGAAATCGTCGCCGAGAACATCAACCGCTATCTGTTTTTCACCAGCGACCTGACTTCTGTGATTGAGGGCACAGACGCCATTTTCATGTGCCTTCCCACGCCGCCGAAGCCCAACGGTTCCACTGACCTGAGTTACTACATCGACGCCACCAATCATCTCGCCGAATTGCTGGCGAAACGTCAGGATCAGCGCCGCGTGGTTATCATCAACAAGAGCACCGTTCCAGTGGGTACGGCACGCCAACTTGAGGCAATTCTGCGCGAGCATGAAGTGCCCAACGTCGGCATTGCTTCCAATCCCGAATTTTTGCCTGAAGGTGACGCAGTAGAAAAGTCCCGCCGTCCGGATCGTGTCGTGGTCGGTGCGGACACGCCTGAAGACTTCGGCATCATCCGCCGTATCTATTCGCAGTTCGTCAATCATGTGCGCATCCGTTACATCGAAACCACACCCGAAACGGCGGAAGCGATTAAGTACGTAGCAAACACCCTCTTGCTGACCTACATCTCCTTCTGGAATGGGGTTGGCGCTCGGCTGGCGGAAACCTTCCCCAACATCCGCATGGAAGACCTCAAGCGCGGGGTGACTTCCGACAACCGCATCAGCACGTGGGGATCGTATGTCTCCAACGGCGCGGGTGGCTCGTGCTTCGGCAAGGACATCCA
>DATGQJ010000662.1:0-3509 GCA_035304265.1 Oceanobacillus sp. | reverse complement strand
ATCCTGTTCGACGGGATCAGCCACGTCACCAACGAGCGCGATTACATGACGGTGCTGTACTGGGAACAGCCACATCCTGAAAAAGATCGTTTCTCGCAGCGTATCCTTCAGAAAAACCGCCTGATGGACGGGATGCTGCTGGCATCCACCGACATCGATTCGCCCCTGATCGACCATATGGTGGAACTGAAGATTCCCTTCGTCATGATGCAGCGTCCCCCGCGCTATGAGGATCGGATCAGCTACGTCACCATCGACAATATCGCGAGTTCAAAACTGGTTGTCGATCACCTGATTGGGTTAGGGCGACGGAACATCGGTTACATCGTCGGGCTTACACGCCAGATCGACGCGCAGGAGCGGTTTCTGGGTTATCGCATGGCGTTGGAGCAGCACAATATCGCCTTTGATCCGCGTCGGGTAGCGGAAGGTTCGTTCTCTCGTGAAAACGGTTACATGGCGATGAAGGAACTGCTCGCCCGCGAAGTCGAACTTGACGCGGTTTTTGTGTCAAATGACGACGGTGCGGAGGGGGTGCTGGCGGCGCTGCGTGATGCGGGCGTGCGCGTCCCCGATGACGTTGCAGTGGTTGGCTTCGACGACCTGCCCGGTGCTGAGCATATCCAGTTGACCACCGTTCATCAACCGATCCGCGAAAAAGCAGTACGAGCAACTCAACTGCTGCTGGACATCATCGAAGGCGTGGTGGAAGGACCACAGCACATCTTGCTGCCAACCCATCTGGTGGTGCGCCAATCCTGCGGCGCTCAAAGAACACACTCCTAACCATTTTCTAACATTTTCCTGTTCATTATCTGTTTATCAGATAACGCTTTCACTGATAAGTGCCGTAAAACGCTGCCCGCCGCATGACAGGCAACGCTGACAATCTCCACTATAAAAAGGAATGCAAATGTGTAAGAATGTTCCATTGTTGACATGATGAATATGCTTGCATAGCGAAGATGCAAGTTATAATCCGTATTTTGTTCCTAATGTTACGCATAGAACCACACTTCGATGCCGTGAGTACAGGTAGTTTTTCATGAATGACATCCAGAATCTGACTGTGAAAATTTTCGGTGACGGGGCAGACAAAGACAGTTTGCTTGATCTGTACTCGAAACCGTACATCAAGGGTTTTACGACCAACCCCACGCTGATGCGCAAAGCCGGAATAACGGATTACTGCGCTTTTGCCCGCGATATTCTCAGTCTCATCCGTGATCGGCCCATTTCGTTCGAGGTCTTTTCCGATGAGTTTGACGAGATGGAACAACAGGCGCTCACTATCGCTTCATGGGGCGACAACGTTTACGTCAAGATTCCGATTACCAACACCCGTCGTGAGCCTGCCTATGACCTGCTGCGTCGTCTGGCACAGCAAGGCGTGAAAGTGAACGTGACGGCGCTGATGACAATGGCGCAGGTGAAAGCATCGGCTGAGGCATTAGGTGATGGTCCGCCTGCTTGCATTTCAGTGTTCGCAGGACGGATTGCCGACACCGGACGCGATCCGGTTCCCATGATGGTCGAGGCGCTGGAAATCATGCGCCCATACCCGAACTTGGAATTGATCTGGGCGAGTCCGCGTGAGTTGCTGAACATTTTTCAGGCGGATAAGATAGGCTGCCACATTATCACGGTAACGCCGGATATTTTGAAGAAGTTGGATGTCGTCGGTAAAGACCTTGACGATTTCTCGCTGGACACCGTGAAGATGTTCTATCAAGATGCTCAGGCGGCTGGATATAAGATATGAGACACTACACAGGGCAGTGGCCCAAGCAGTTACCCCAGTTGACTGAAGAGCAGAAGCGCATTTCAGACGACTTCATGAATGTCTGGCTCTCCGAATTGCCAAAGCGCTTTGGCATCGTCGAGATATTCAATCACCGCTATCCGCTCCGCTCATTGAAGGAGATTAGTGCCCCTATCAGGACACTCGATATAGGCGCTGGACGGGGGACGCACCTCACGTTCGAGGACTTAGACAGGCAGGAATATACAGCACTTGAGCTTCGCCCCGAACTGGCAAAGCACATTCAGGAGAAATTTCCGTCGGTAAATGTGGTCGTTGGCGACATTCAAGACCGCCTTGATTTCCCGGATGGAACCTTCAATCGCATACTGGCGATTCACGTGCTGGAACATTTGCCCAATCTCCCGAATGCGCTCGATGAGATAAAACGTCTCCTCAGCAGTGATGGCAGATTGTCGGTGTTGATACCCTGCGATCCCGGATTTGCTTACGAGATGGCGCGTAATATGTCGGCAAGGCGTATTTTCGAGAAGCGCTATCAACAGTCTTACGATTGGTACGTGGCTTCGGAGCATATCAATTCTCCGAAAGAGATCATGACCGAAATCGAGAAACGGTTTGAAGTCACGCATCGCTTGTACTTCCCATTGCTGATTCCTGTCATTCCTACCAATCTGATCATCGGTCTGACATTGAAGCATCGAACTTCGCCTGAAAACTAACGGTCTGACTGCTTATTCGAGCAGCGCCGGAAGAGAGAAGAACAATGCCTGAGCAACCTTACGTGAGTTTGATTTTTCCTGCCTACAACGAGGCGAAGCGCATTGCCGACACGATTGGTAGTGCGAAGGAGTATTTTGAAGCGCGAGGTTTCACGCACGAAATCATCGTTTCTGCGGATGGAGACGATGGGACACGTGAGATCGTCGCGGAGATGGCGAAGACCGATCCTACGCTGAAGGTGATTGGCAGTGTTGAACGTCGTGGCAAAGGCTATGGGATTCGGCAGGCGATACCGCTGACCAGCGGGCAGATTGTGGGGTTTGCCGACGCAGACGACAAAACGCCGATTGAAGAGTTCGATAAAGTTGAGCCGCTGCTGCGAACGAATGATATTGTGATCGGTTCGCGTGGTTTGAGAGAGTCCCGCATCGAGCGTCCACAGCCGTTTTATCGCCAGATCGGTTCGCGTGGATTCGGCATCTTCATGCATCTCGTGATTGGGTTGAACGACATCATTGATACGCAGTGTGGGTTCAAGTTCTTTCAGCGACATGTGGCGGTTGACCTGTTTTCACGACAGAAGATCGATGGCTACATGTACGATGTCGAAATCCTGTATCTGGCGCGAAAGAGCGGTTACAGCATTGCTCAGGTTCCGGTGCGCTGGCGCGATGATGGCGACAGCCGGTTGCAGCTTGTGAGTGGGAATATCCGTAATGCGATGGACATTTTCCGCATTCGGTTCGGGATGACGAGTCCCAATGCTCAAACGGTGACAAGTCCGGCGGCAAGCAAACAACCGTAGACAGGACTGTCACAGTTTTGCCTGTTTTACAAACAGATGAAGGTTTGATTTTTCGTCTGTTGGTCTTTTCCTGATCGAGAATTCCCCTCAGCGAATTTACGCGACGCCCCTGTCAAGCACGTCCGAAACAAAATAGTGGTTTGTCTGCATAATTTGAAGTAAGTTTACGGCTTGAGCGAAGTAATATTATTTTATTGATGAGGAGATTGCTTTATGGAA
>DATGQJ010000661.1:0-2269 GCA_035304265.1 Oceanobacillus sp. | reverse complement strand
TCATTTCATTGTCGGGCGCGACCACGCCAGCCCCGGCATTGATTCGACGGGCAAACCCTTCTATGGACCCTATGATGCACAGGAACTGGTCGAAAAACACAGCGCCGAAATCGGCGTGAAACCTGTGCCGTTCCACGAATTTGTTTACCTGCCGGATGAAGACCGCTACGAGCAGGTCTCGAAAATTTCAAATGGCACGCGCACCGCGACCATCTCCGGTACGCAGGTGCGTGAGCAATATCTGAACAAAGGGCGGCTGCTGCCCTCGTGGTTCACCCGTCCCGAAGTCGCGGAAATTCTGGCGGAGGCATACCCACCACGCCATCATCAGGGCGTGTGCGTATGGTTCACGGGCTTGAGTGGCGCGGGCAAATCAACTACTGCCGAAGTGCTGCAACTGCTTCTGCTGGAATATGGACGCCGCGCGACCATGCTCGACGGTGACGTGGTGCGAACCCATCTCTCGAAGGGGTTGGGCTTCAGCAAAGAAGACCGCGACACCAACATCCGGCGCATTGGCTTCGTCGCAGCGGAAATTGTCAAGCACGGCGGTCTGGTGATATGCGCTGCCGTCAGCCCGTACCGCGCAATCCGCGAGGAAGTGCGATCCATGGTTGGCGAAGATCAATTCGTGGAAGTGTACGTGAACACGCCTCTGGAAGAGTGCGAACGCCGTGATACCAAAGGCATGTACGCGAAAGCGCGGCGCGGTGAAATCAAAGACTTCACCGGCATTGACGATCCCTACGAAGAACCACTGAACCCGGAAATCGTCATCGACACGATAACCGATTCACCTGAGACAAACGCGCGTAAGATCGTAGACTTTCTTGCCAGCGCGGGTTTCATTCGCGTGCCTGAACTTGTGATGGCATGACTTAGACGACGCCCCCACCATAATCTCCGTGGTGGGGGTGCTAATCCTCAAGCAGTTCTTTCGCTGGCAATGTAAAACCGGGCAGAACATCACCACCGTCGAGAGTGTCGTTGATACCGTAGGTTTGCATCGGCTTACCGGGCGGATACACGTCAATACGCTATAATTCGCCATACAATTCCCACAGCAGAATTCCGGCAAGCTGGTAAATCTCTCGCTTCTCGCGAATCTCTCTGGCTTTGTCGGTTGGTGAGATCACCTCGACAACCCACTTGGGAGGAACCGGATCAGGATAATCCCTGCTCATCGGCGTGTCTTTGTAAGCGAAATCCGGGACGCACACGTTGCCCTGTATATTGTAAGCGCCTGCTTCACCGCTGGTATGGCACGGAAGACCGCGTTCTTTGCAAAACACGCGCACAGCAACCGCGAGAACATGTCCATACTCAGAATTCCGTGTACGACCGGGCGATATTTCAATCATCCTGCCATTGATGAGTTCAAACAGCCGATCAGCGTTTTCGTCCTGGCTGACAAACTGCTTGAAATCTTCGAGCGTAATGCGCTCTCCTGTAGCCATCACAGCCTCATCATAGAACTAGATGATTTGCCGCTTTTAGCGATCATCCCCCTCATCTTACCACTTTTCTGCAACGCTGAACCCGTGCTAGTCGTCATCCATCAAATCGCTGCCGCGCCGGATGATCCCCTCGCCAAAACGCTCACGCAGGTGATCGAGGGTGGCTTCCAATTTCACACGTTCCTGCGACTGGCTGGACGCTTCCCACAAACCAAGCTGTTCACTTTCCTCACGAAAGCCGCTGACACCCACACCGATCAACCGCACAGGCTGCCCCGCCGTCCACACTTTATCGAACAGGTCAAGCGCCGCCGTGATAATTGTCTCGTCGTGACGAGTCGGCTGTTCCAACGTGATCTGGCGGGTGATGGTCGTGAAATCTGCCCAGCGTAGTTTGAGCTTGACCGTGCTTCCGCTCAAGCCTTCCTGCCGAAGCCGCCTGCCCACTCCTTCGGCAAGCTGGCGCAACGTTCGCCTAAGCACCTGCCCGTCGCGCTCATCACGGGCGAAGGTAATCTCTTTACTGATCGATTTGGTCTCGCTCTCAGGCTCAACCGGGCTGTCGTCGATGCCTTTCGCACGCTTCGCCAGATCAGCGCCATGCTTGCCAAAACGCAGCGTCAGATCGGACTCTGACCATCTCGCTAGATCGCCAATCGTGCGGATGCCAAACCTCGCCAGCACTTCGGCGGTTTTGGGACCCACGCCCCACAACTCGCGCACGGGCAGCGGCGCGAGGAATGCCGCTTCCTGCCCCGGCGGAACGACACAGATGGCATTCGGCGGCATATCGCGGCTCGCCCCGGCTTTGC
>DATGQJ010000660.1:0-2740 GCA_035304265.1 Oceanobacillus sp. | reverse complement strand
AGCGCAAACAGCATCGCGCTGGTGAAGCGAATCTTGCCGCCCCAGAGCGTGCCAAGCCAGCTAAACACCTTGATGCCCGTTGGCACTGCGATAATCATCGAAGTGATCATGAAGGGGACGCGCAGTTCCGGTTGAAGGCTGGTGAACATATGATGCGCCCATACCGTAAAGCCGACCAGCGCAATCGCCAAACTGGAAAGCCCAATCGCGCGGTAGCCAAAAATCGGCTTGCGAGCATGTACCGGAAGCACTTCCGAGATCACGCCGAACGCGGGCAGCACCATGATATACACGGCGGGATGGCTGTAGAACCAGAAGACGTTCTGCCACAGCAGCACGTCGCCACCGCTTGCAGGATTGAAGAATGCCGTCCCTGCCACGCGGTCAAGAATGAGCAACGTCAACGCCCCCGCCAGAAACGGCGTTGCCATCACGATGATGATCGAGGTTGCCAGCACCGCCCACACCAGCAGCGGCATCTGGAAGTAGCCCATACCTTCAGGGCGCATGTTCTTGATGGTGACGATGAAATTGATCGCGCCTAAAATCGACGACAGACCGAGCAAGTGCAGCGAGATCGCCCACATAGTTTGCCCATCGCCGCTAAACATCGTGCTCAATGGCGGGTAGCTCGTCCACCCTGCTTCCGCCTGCCCCATAAACCAACCGAGCAGCATCAAAATTCCGGCAGGTGGGATCAGCCAGAAAGCGAAAGCGTTGAGCCACGGAAATGCCATGTCCTTCGCGCCAAGCATCAGCGGAATCAGGTAATTCCCAAAGCCCGCCAGCATCGGAATGATCCACAGGAAGATCATCACCGTGCCGTGAATGCTGAACAACTGGTTGAATTCGGTACCGCTCTGCACCAGATCGAGGTTCGGCGTCAGCAGTTCCCAGCGGATCAACATCGCCAGCGCCCCGCCGATGATGAAGAAAAACAGCGCCGTTACCATATATTGAATGCCGATGACCTTATGATCGACGCTCCAACGCAGTAAATCGCCCACGCGGATACGCTTCGATTGGTCGTGCGTTACTGCCCCCGGCAGCGGGGCGGTTACTGTAGCCATACTCAAACCCTCGTTCTTTTTCCTCTTGCCTTAAAGTAGGGAGACCTCACCCCGCAGTGGGGGTGAGGTTGCCTCCGTCTTTACTTGTAAATCTGCATTTGGGGAGAGGTGAAAATTGGGGAGGCAGTGGGACTTCCTCAAAATTGACCGCTCCCGGCTCGCTGCTATTCCATCTGCTCTTCAAGGTAATCCACAATCGCCTGTAGATCGGCATCCGGCATGTAGTTCGATTCGTTCGGTTCATCATTGAACTGCGGCATGATGTTGTTGTAACCCGGAACCACGTAAGCACCCGGATGGCGAATCGAATTGATGAGATATTCTTCCATCGTCTCTGCGCCGGTTGCCTCAAGCCGCTGCGTGCGTGCAGCAACGCCATCCAGCGGCGGTCCCTGAGTGCCCGTCCAGCCGAGATCGCTCAATGTATGGCAGCTAAAGCAGGGATACTGACCACTGCGCAGAATCTGTTCTCCGCGTTCAGCGCCGGGCGGCGGTGGGTACACCACCGGGTAGAGTTCAGGAATATAGAACTCGCGCATGAAGGTTTCTTCGTCCGGATGAACGATCAGCCACGCTCCGGCAAGATCGCCAGACTCTGTGACCCTACCCGCCATGTCGCCGTGACCGCTGCCGCACAGTTCCGCGCAGACGATCCGGTACACGCCTTGCTCAATCGGCGTAAAGCGAATGTCGGTGATGCGCCCTGCCAGCAAGTCCTGTTTCACGCGCATTCCCGGAATCCAGAAAGCGTGATTCACGTCCTGCGTTTCCAGCGTGACATGAACAGGCTGCCCTACCCACGTATGAAGCTGCGGGGAGCTAAATCGGATTTCGCCTTCGGTTTCGAGGATGGCTTGCACATCTTCGGGAATAGCAGATCGATCAAATTCTGCCGGTATTTCATCAGCAGGCGTAACATAATTGAAAGACCACGCGAACCGCTGCCCAACCGCATGAACCTCTTGCTCATTCGGCTGCGGAGCGCGGATGCTGGTGAATACCGAGAACGCATACAACGTGATCACCACCACGATGATCGCGGGAATCAGCGTCCAGACGAATTCAAGCGTAGTGTTTCCATGAATGGGCGGACCGTCGGCAATGTCGTCCTTTTTGGCGCGGAAACGAATCACAGAAAAGGCGATAGCGCCCTGCACCAGCAGGAAGACCATCCCGGCGATTGCCAGCATAAACTGGAATAGTCCGTCAATCTGTTGCGCCTCTGCCGAGCCAACGGTGGGCAGCAGCGCGGGCGCAAGAGTGGAGATAAGCAGCCCGCCAAAGATGATCGCCAGCCCTGCGACGATTATCCAGATCAGAGATGTGCTGCCTCTACCATTAGCCAGTTTGGGTCGATCCATAGCTATCTGTCCATCACACTATTCGCGGAGGAAACTTCGCAACGACTTAGCATAAATTGTTCATTTTTACACAAATGGTGGTCTCATTGTATCGGACTCTAAGCCATTTCGCAAGCAAATTGTGCCATCGTTTTGAGCGTGCGTACTGCCAGTTGTAAGAGGTAGCGCTACAATAACACATAAACCATAGGGGAGCATTCCATGAACGAGGAAGAGCGTCTGAGGAAGGCACTGCTGGACTTAGAGGGTTCCGACGTTCAGAAGCAGAAGAACGCGCTGCTGATTCTGGTCTATTACATGCGCCATCCG
>DATGQJ010000659.1:0-2467 GCA_035304265.1 Oceanobacillus sp. | reverse complement strand
TATGCTCGTGGATGCCAACGCCGTCCATCAACCCGGATTGGAACGGTTCAAAAAGCGGCATCCTCGTAGCGATTATGTGATTGCGGCGGCGGGCGATAAGGATGGCGTGACCTATTTCTACACCTCTGATCCGTTGGGGGGCGTCGCTGTGAGTTACAAGGTAGAAACGACGGTTGAAGTGCCGATGATCTGCCTTGATTCGCTGGTCAAAACCAAGAATCTGCCCCCGCCGTATCTGATCAAGCTGGATACGCACGGCTTTGAAGTGCCTATTCTCGAAGGCGCACGGGAAACGCTGGCGCAAACCGGCATCGTCGTGATGGAAACCTACAATTTCCAGATTTCTCCCAACAGCCTCAAGTTCTATGAGATGTGCGCCCTGATGGAGACTTACGGTTTTCGTCCGGTTGATCTCATCGATCCGCTGCATCGTCCGCTGGATGGCGCTTTCTGGCAGTGTGATTTGATGTTTACACGTGCCGACAACGACGAATTCAAGACCAATCTCTACAAATAGCGAAATCGCGTAGGGATTCGCTTGGATAGTACCATTTTCTCTGTGATTTAGGTTTGTCTAAAAAACACTTGATATATTGCGAAACTTGTGTTTAGATAGAGATATGAATTCCGGCAAAAACAGGAGTCTCTGTTTATGAGAATTGGCATCCTCTTGATGATCATCGTGTTAGCGCTTGGGCTGCCCATTGCTGCACAGGAAGCGACTCCTGAACCGCTTCCCGGTTGCGATCAGCCGAGCGTCAACGTAGTAGCGACCATCGGCATGATCGCGGATGTGGTAAGCGTTATCGGCGGCAACTGCGTCGAAGTGACAGCGATGATGGGACCCGGCGTTGACCCGCATCTGTATACCGCCACCGAAGGCGATGTCGAACTGCTTTTCGACGCCGACATCATTTTCTACGGCGGCTTGCATCTTGAAGCGCGGATGACCGACGTGTTCGAGCAGGTGCGCGAAGGACTGGGCAAGCCAACTATTCCGGTATCGGAGAGCATTCCTGAAGACCTACTCTTGACTGCTCCGCAGTACAACACACCCGACCCGCACGTATGGATGGACGTGCAGTTATGGATGATCGTCACCGAAGCCATCCGCGACGGCTTGAGCGAATACCTGCCGGAGCAGGCGGACTACTTCGCTCAGAATACCGATGCCTATTTGCAGGAAATGGAAGCACTGGACGAGTACGTGCGTGAACAGATCGAACGTATCCCTGAGGAACAACGTATCCTCGTCACAGCACACGACGCCTTCCAGTATTACAGCCGCGCCTATGGTATCGACGTTCACGCGCCGCAGGGGATCACCACTGAAGCCGAAGTCGGCGTGCAAGATATTCGCGCGACCATTGACCTGCTGGTCGAGCGCCAGATTCCCACTATCTTCGCCGAAAGCAGCGTCTCGCCCGACGTGGTAGAGGCAATCGTCGCGGGGGCGCGTGATCGCGGGCTGGATGTCAGTATCGGCGGTTCGCTGTTCTCCGACGCCATGGGCGAAGCAGGCACACCCGAAGGGTCATATCTCGGTATGATCCGCCATAACACCGATACCATCGTCAACGGCTTGCTGGGTGAGGAAGCCGAGTAGCAACACTGACTTTCTGAATGGAGGAGGCGGGATCGTCCGCCTATGAACGAAGATGAATGACAAAGACTTGAGCAAAACCCCGATCACGGTTGAAGACCTGACAGTGGCATACCGAGAAGAACCGGTCTTGTGGGATGTGGATGTCACGGTTCCTGAAGGAACCCTGATGGCAATCGTTGGACCGAACGGGGCAGGCAAAAGCACGCTGATCAAGACGATTCTCGGCTTGATGTCGCCCTCAGCCGGACGGGTGCTGATCTACGGCAAGCCTTACCCGCAGCAGCGACATCTGGTCGCTTACGTACCTCAGCGCGGCAGCGTCGATTGGGATTTTCCGACCAACGCGCTCGACGTGGTATTGATGGGGCGCTACGGGCATCTTGGCTGGATCAAGCGCCCGACTGCGCAAGATCGTGCGATTGCCTTCGATGCGCTGCGCAAGGTCGGCATGGAAGATTTCGCCGGACGGCAGATCAGCCAGCTTTCCGGCGGGCAGCAGCAGCGCGTGTTTCTGGCAAGGGCGCTGGCACAGAACGCGCAAATCTACCTGATGGATGAGCCGTTTCAGGGCGTGGACGCAACCACCGAGAAGGCGATTGTCAACGTCCTGCGCGAATTGAAATCCGCCGGGCGCACGGTGGTGGTGGTGCATCACGATCTCGAAACCGTTCCGGAGTATTTCGATCACGTTTTACTGCTAAATGTACGCGCGATTGCCAGCGGCAGGGTAGAGGAAATCTTCACGCCGGAAAATCTGCGCTTGGCATATGGCGGGCGCATGGAACTGCTGCTCGATGGGGCGGGGAGGTGAGCTATGGACATTTCCCTGATCTTCACCGATTACACCATACGCAACGTAGC
>DATGQJ010000658.1:0-2965 GCA_035304265.1 Oceanobacillus sp. | reverse complement strand
CGATCCTGAAAATGAAGGGCGCATTTTCCTGTGGGAAGGTCCACTCAACTATCAGGACGGGACGGAACTTGCCCCGGAGGGCGAGTTCGTGGATTTGCTCGACATCTGGTTCTTGCCGCAACTCCTCGAAGGCATGATTGGCGCAAGCGAATAGCGCCAGCAGTGGGTAAAATCTGGAGAGGTGTCCGCGTGACACCTCTCTTTGATCAAAAATGCAGCGGTAGTGAAAAGCTTGAACCGCACAGGAATTTTCGGAGGTGATGACCTGTGATTGACGATCCCATTTTGGTGAATGACTGGCACGTGGTGGCGCGTTCGGAAGATGTGAAACCCGGCAGCGTGATTGGGGCGCGGCTGCTCGGTGAAGACATTGTCTTGTGGCGGTCAGGCGACCAAGTGCTGGCATGGCAGGATTTGTGCATTCACCGGGGCGCGAAGCTCTCACTTGGCAGTATCGAGGACAATCTGCTGATGTGTCCTTATCATGGTTGGACGTACAACGAGGAAGGGCGCTGTGTGCGTATCCCCGCGCATCCTGACCAAGTGCCACCCATGCGTGCCCGCGTGAAACCTTACTGCGTTCAGGAACGCTACGGCTGGGTCTGGGTGTGTCTGGGCGAACCCGCCTATGAAATCCCGTTGTTTGAAGAATGGGACGATGACAGCTTCCGCAAAATCTTCTGTGGACCCTATCGCTTTAAGGCGCACGGTCCGCGCGTGATTGAGAACTTTCTGGACGTGGCGCATTTTCCCTTCGTGCATGAGGGCTATCTGGGCGACAGGCAGCACACCGAGATCAGCGATTACGAGGTCACAACCGACGATGACGGCGTGACCGCGCGGAATATTCAGGTGTGGCAGCCCGACCCGGACGGAACCGGCGTCGGCAAAAAGGTGTCGTACACCTATCGCGTCTATCGCCCGCTGACCGCTTATTTCGTGAAAATCGCAGCACAGGCATTTTCGATTTACTTCGCGGTAACGCCCGTCGATGAACTGGAAAGTCTCGGCTGGATGTGGATGAACATGAATTACGGCTACGACATTCCCGAAGAACAGCTACGGGGTTTTCAGGATACTGTCGCCGGACAGGACATCCCGATTGTCGAGTCGCAACGTCCCGAACGGCTGCCGTTGGATTTGCAGGCAGAACTGCACCTGCGCTCTGACCGCACGGCAATAGCCTATCGTAAATGGCTGCGCGAACTCGGCTTGAAGTTTGGAACAGCGTAGATCGTGTGCCACAATTGGGATTTTCCGGCGTAAAACAACGGAGAAACGCGAATGCAGTACACGAACCTCGGCAAAACCGGGATGAAAGTCTCGCGCATTTGTCTGGGCTGCATGTCCTACGGCTCACCCCAGTGGCGCGATTGGGTGCTGGACGAGGAAGCCAGCCGCCCGTTCATCCGGCGAGCGTTGGAGTTAGGAATCAACTTCTTTGATACCGCCGATATGTATTCGCTGGGCGTGAGCGAGGAAATTCTGGGACGTGCGATTCGCGATTTCGTGCCACGTGACGAGGTGGTGATCGCCACCAAAGTCTACAACGCGATGGGCGACAAGCCGAACCAACGTGGACTTTCTCGCAAGCACATCATGGAAGGGATCGACGCTTCGCTGCGCCGTCTGGGCATGGATTATGTTGACCTGTACCAGATTCATCGCTGGGACAACGAAACGCCGATTGAAGAAACGCTCGAAGCCTTGAACGACGTGGTGCGGGCGGGCAAGGCGCTCTACGTCGGCGCATCCAGCACCTATGCATGGCAGTTCGCGAAGGCGCTGTATCTGGCGGATCAACATGGCTGGTCGCGGTTCGTTTCGATGCAAAATCACTACAACCTGATTTACCGCGAGGAAGAACGGGAGATGATGCCGCTGTGTGAATCCGAAGGAATCGGCGTGATTCCCTGGAGTCCGCTGGCGCGTGGCTTTCTGGCGAATACCCGCACCCGCGATAAAAGCGGCGACACCACCCGCGCCAAGAGCGACGACTACGCCCGCCGCCTTTACTACGTCAGCAGCGACTTCGACGTGCTGGATCGCGTGGTAGAAGTGGCGAACAATCACGGCGTGCCACCTGCACAAATCGCGCTGGCGTGGATGCTGCACAAGCCGTACATCACCGCGCCCATCGTCGGCGTGACCAAGATGTACCAACTTGATGATGCGGTTGCGTCGCTGGACGTTAAGCTGTCAGCCGACGAGATGGCGTATCTGGAAGCGCCTTACCAGCCGCACGCGATAGCGGGAATCTAAGCCTGCCGAACTTAAACGTTATTCAAGCCGTATGCCAAATCGCTCGATATATGGCTTAAATGTCTCTCGGATTACGGTGTCGTTCAAGCCGAACTGCGCGGCATCGTAGCGGTGAACGCCGTATTTATCGGCTGGCTGCTCGACAACCCAGCGGCGAATTCCGGCTTCCGCCGCCTCGGAAAGCGGGTAACCGAAATGCTGGTAAATGCGCCGCATCATCGCTACCGGATCGGCAACAAACTGGTCATAATGCAAGTCGAAAAACTGCTCGGCGTTCGCGGTCTCGCGCACCGCTATCGTCCGATCCATTGCCGTTCGCCACAGTTGCAGCCAGTCTCGCCCAATCTCCTCATAATCCACATGATCCCGGTGCATAATCGCAAAGGTGGCGCTCAAGCTGCACCATGACGGCAACACTTTGGTGGGATCGCGGTGCGTCTGGATGATACAGGCATCGGGGAACACTTCGAGAAGTACGTCCAAATTGAACAGGTGAAAAGGTGACTTTACCACCCAGTGTTGAACGGACTGCTGCCATTGCAGAATTTGAAGCTGCTGTTTGTAATACCGATAATCAGAGATTGCACTCCGTGATAAATACCACTGAATATAGTCAGGAATGATGCCACGTCCATGATACGCCAGATGGTGCGGTAGCAGGAAGATGCACTCTTCCGGCTCGCGGGCGTCTGCCTGATGAATG
>DATGQJ010000657.1:0-3418 GCA_035304265.1 Oceanobacillus sp. | reverse complement strand
TGATTGATACGAAGTCTCAAATGAGTGAACTTCCCTACAGAATGAGGAGATGCACATGTTGGACGTTGCCATCATTGGCGGTGGTACTGCCGGGTTGAGCGCGGCGCTGGTTCTGGGGCGGATGCGGCGACGTGTCCTGATCGTGGATAGTGGGCAGCCGCGTAATGCCGTTTCGCCAGCGGCGCACGGCTTCTTTTCCAGAGACGGCATAGCGCCGAGCGAACTTCTGCAAATTGGACGCGAACAGCTTACCCCCTACGACACGGTAGAGTTGCGCAACGGCTCAGTCGTCGATGTCGAGCGAAACGACGATGGTTTTGAACTCACCCTCAGTGATGGCACGAAGCACCACGCCCGCAAACTGATGTTCGCGACAGGCGTACAAGACCTGCTCCCTCAAGTCGATGATCTTGAAGCCTTCTGGGGAACCAGTGTTTTCCACTGCCCATACTGTCATGGTTGGGAAGCAAGGGACAAGCCGATTGCCATCCTTGCAGATGGAGATGCCGTGATGCATCTGGCGACATTACTCTACAGCCTGAGCACCGATCTGGTGGTGTGTACCAACGGCGCGTCAACGTTGAGCGAGGAACAGCAAGCATTATTACAGGCGTTCAACATTCCCGTTTACGAGGAGATCGTCACAGGCGTAGAAGGCAAGAACGGCATCATCGAACGCATTGTCTTTGCCAACGGGGATGTGCTGGAGCGCGGCATCATTTTCGTGCGCACCGAACTACAGCAGCACTCGGATTTGCCACAAAAGTTAGGCTGCGAAATAAATGATTACGGCTTCATTCAAGTCGATAACACTTGCCAGACAACCGTACCCGGCGTTTATGCTATCGGCGACATGGCGGGTCAGCCGCATCAGGTGATTCAGGCGGCGGCGAATGGTGCTTTTGCGGCGGCGCGGCTGAACCACCTGCTTGCGACAGAACAATTCCGGGCATAGCGCAAAACAAAGAGGAGCAAAATGCTTTGCTCCTCACGTAAGTCGAATGATGGATACGGCTTATGCCTGTTTCGCGTCCCCGTAGGCGATGGCGCGGGCTTCTTCCAGTGTACTCACCGAAATCATTTTGGTTTTGGCGATCTTCTGCATGACGTTGCCGATGGCACGGACGAACGGATTGTTGACGACGCCAATGACCCGTGTAGTCGGTGGGAGCGTGTTGAGCGCGTTGCGGAAATGGGTCATGGCGCTTGGCGGGATACTTTTCAATTCTCGACCATCGATGATGAGATCAACCTTGTGGTCAACGCTGTTGATCATTTCGTTGACCTTCTTCACACCGGCAAAGAATTCTTCCCATGTCTGGTTTCCAGCATTGGTGAAGAGGATGACCGTCTTTTCAGGATTATCCCACTCGGCTGTGATGCCCATATGCGCACTCCCCTGAATTGAATTACGATTATCTACACTATAGATCGCGAAATTCGACAACAATCATTGAGATTTATGTAAGAATCGAATCAATTGTGAACAGCCGTTTAACCGCCAAATTGTACAGGCGCTTGTTACCGGAAAATGAAAAGGCGCCACAGATTAAAACCGTGTGGTTGCCATGAGGAAAAGTCCGCTACTGATTTTGAGCACTTTCAGTACACTTGGCTTTTCGGTAGCCAGAAACTTTATTGCTGTTTTCCAATTAAATACGGTTGAACGCCGGATGCTGGAAGCCATCCGGCTAACAAAAACAACCCGACTGAAGTCGGCTGTTGAGCCTGCTTCAGCAGGGTTTTCTCTGCTAGCCCGATGCCTTTAGCGAAGCGGCAGCGTCGGGCGTATTCACCCGATTAATTTGTTAAATAGCATTATTGTCCGGCGGCGGACTTAATGGGCGACACAGTGTGTCGCCCTCTTTACTGACCACTATATCTGCGTGGGCTGTGCGCCCTGCGGCTCCGGCTTGACTTCCTCAGGCACGCCTGCGATCTCCAACACACGAGTGCGATCTACGCTTTCGTTGGCGAGGAGTTCGTTCGCCAGCATTTCGAGCTTATCACGGTTGCGTTCCAGCAGTTCGCGGGTTTCGACGTGTACCTGCTCGACGATGCGGCGAACTTCGTTGTCAATCTGCGCGGCGGTTTCTTCGCTGTAGGAACGCCCCTGTGACAGCGTATAGCCGAGGAAGGGCTGGCGCTCATCTTCGCCGAAGTTGAGCGGACCAACGGCTTCGCTCATGCCAAACTGCGCCACCATCCGACGCGCCATTGCGGTCACGCGCTGAAGGTCGTTCGCCGCGCCTGTAGTGATCTCGCCGATAGCCACTTCTTCGGCAGCACGTCCGCCCAGCATCATGTGCATCTGCGCCAACAGATAGCTGCGCGAATAATTGCGGCGATCATCTTCGGGCAGAACTGCCGTAACGCCGAGCGCTTGACCACGCGGGACAATCGTCACTTTCAACACCGGGTCTGCGCCGGGTGTGAGCGCGGCGACGAGGGCGTGCCCTGCTTCGTGATAAGCGACGACACGGCGTTCCTGCTCATTGGAGAGCGGTGGCGCTTGTGTCCCCAAGACAATGCGCTCGAATGCTTCCAAGAAATCTTCCTGCGTGATCTTCTTGGCGTTGCGCCGCGCGGCATTCAACGCGGCTTCGTTGGCAAGGTTGGCAAGGTCTGCGCCGGAGAAGCCAATCGTGGTCTGCGCGAGCGCCCGCAGGTCTACGTCACTCGCCAGCGGCTTGCCGCGCACGTGAACCTTGAGGATGTCCTCACGTCCGGCGCGGTCTGGCAACGCCACCGTCACCTGACGGTCAAAACGTCCGGGACGGAGCAGCGCCGGGTCAAGCACATCGGGGCGGTTGGTCGCCGCCATCACGATCACGCTCTCGTTCTGGTCGAAGCCGTCCATCTCGGCAAGCATCTGGTTCAGGGTTTGCTCGCGCTCGTCATTGCCGCCGCCAAGTCCCGCGCCACGATGCCGCCCTACCGCGTCGATCTCGTCAATGAAGACAATCGAGGGCTTTGCGGCTTTGGCACGGTTGAACAGGTCACGCACGCGACTCGCGCCAACACCGACGAACATCTCCACAAACTCGGATGCCGCAATGCTGAAGAAGGCAACGTTCGCCTCGCCCGCTACCGCGCGTGCCAGCAGGGTTTTACCCGTTCCGGGCGGTCCGACCAGCAGCACGCCGCGCGGAATACGAGCGCCCAGCGCGATATACTTATCCGGCTCTTTCAGGAAGTCCACGATTTCGACCAGTTCACGCTTTGCCGAGTCCTGCCCCGCAACGTCCGCGAACGTGACCTGTGGACGCTCAGCGTTGTATTCCCGCGCCTGCGAACGTCCGAAGCCAAACACGCCGCCCATCTGCCGCTGCGAACGACGCATCGACCAGATCAGGAAACCGAATAGCAGCGCCAACGGTCCCCAGTTGATCAGGAACAGTAGAATCGGGTTGACTTC
>DATGQJ010000656.1:0-4518 GCA_035304265.1 Oceanobacillus sp. | reverse complement strand
ACCGCCGAAATCGCAGCATCGAGATTGCCCGCAATTGCCGGAAAGCGTTCCGCCAATGCGCGTCGAACTTCGCCCACCGTCACGTTTTCGTCGGGCAGGCGCAGAGCCACCCGCTTCTGCCCGGCGAGGTCTTTCAACGTTGCAAACAACAGCACCGTAATTTCCATCAATTCATCCTAGATAGTTGAAAGTTAAAAGTAGAAAGTTGAAAGTGCCCTACTTTCCACTTCTTTTACTCATCACTCTTATAATCCCCATGCACCCCGCCGCGCTTTTCCAGCAGGCGGATGTCACTTAGACGCATCGAACGATCCACAGCTTTCGCCATGTCGTAAATCGTCAGCGCGGCAGTCGTCACCGCCGTCAACGCTTCCATCTCGACGCCCGTTTTACCGACGGTACGAGCAGTGGCGGTGATACGTGCGGCATTTGCACCTTCATCTAATGTGATTTCCACCTCGATTTGAGTCAGCGGAATCGGATGACACAGGGGAATCAGTTCGCTGGTGCGTTTCGCCGCCATAATCCCCGCGATCCGCGCAATCGTCAGCACGTCGCCCTTTTTGATCGCGCCGTCTCGAATCAGGCGCAGCGTGTCGGGCTGCATGTAAACCGAGCCACCCGCAACAGCCACGCGCTCGGTGTCGGGCTTCGCGCCCACATCCACCATTCGCGCTCTGCCCTGTTCATCGAGATGCGTGAGATGATCGTCCAAGTATCCCTCCAAATCCCTATTATACCCACCAACTTTTACCCTGTTTCCAGACCCATTCCCATAGTAGAATCAATCATCATTATCCCCCTGTCTATTCATCAACGGAGCGGTACAAGTTGGGCATCTTTCGCAGCGGTATGTCGAAAACCCGGCAGTCCTTCTTTGGAAGAATTTCACAATTACTCGGCAGTTCAGACATTGACGACGATACATGGGACGACATGGAGGCATTGCTGATTCAAGCAGACCTCGGCGTCGATACCACCCGCACGGTGATCGAAGATGTGAAAGCCCGCGTGCGACGTGAAGGTATCACCCGCGCTGACCAGATTAAGCCGGTGCTGAAAGAGGCGCTTCGTGCGCTGCTGAAAGACCCGCCTACCCTGAATATCAGCGGGCGTCCGCTTTCGATTATTCTGATTGTCGGCGTGAATGGCTCCGGCAAGACTACCACCATCGGCAAGCTGGCATATCGACTGAGCACTGTCAACCAGCGCAAAGTCTTTCTTGCGGCGGGTGACACGTTTAGAGCCGCCGCGATTGAGCAGCTTCAGAAATGGGGTGAACGTGTCGGCGTACCTGTCGTTGCCAACAAGCCCGGTTCAGACCCCGCAGCCGTCGTCTACGATGCCGCCGTTTCTGCAAACGCGCGTGGTCGTGATGTACTGATTGTGGATACCGCAGGGCGGCTACACACCAACTATAATCTGATGGAAGAACTTGCCAAGATCAGATCGGTCTGCCGGAAGGTCATCCCTGATGCGCCGCACGAAGTTTTGCTGGTGCTGGATGGCACGACTGGACAGAATGCTTTGCAGCAGGCGCAGAAATTCCGCGAGGCTGTGGATGTCACCGGCGTGATCGTGACCAAGCTGGATAGCACCGCAAAAGGCGGGATGATCTTCGCCATCAATCACGATCTTGGCTTGCCGATCCATTACGTCGGTCTGGGCGAAAAAATGGAAGATCTCGTGCTGTTCAGACCGGATTATTTTATCGACAGTTTATTTGACGAGGAATAGTCGAGCCATAAGATGGAATCATTGACAGCACCGCTTGAGAGCATGAAGACCCAGATTCAGGGTCTGATGCAAAGTCTTGATATTGCTGGTAAGGCACGGCGGACCGAGCAGCTCGAACAGCAAGCCTCCAGTCAGGATTTTTGGGCGAACCCTGATTCGGCGCAGAAGACCATGCAGGAAATTTCGCGCCTGAAGGCTGAGGTGGATCACTGGCGCAGCGTGTCGGCACGGATTCAGGACGCGCTGGAATTAGCGGAAATGGGTGACGAAAGCCTGCGCGATGAACTCACCCACGAAATCGAATCGCTCAAGGAAACTGTCGCGCGGCTGTCACTGCAAACGCTGTTGTCGGGTCCCTATGACAACGAACCTGCCATTTTCGCGATTCACGCGGGCGCAGGGGGAACCGATTCGCAGGACTGGGGGCAGATGCTCGAACGCATGTACCTGCGCTGGGCGGAGCAAAACGGCTACAAGGTTGAAATCATCGAGCGGATGGAAGGCGAAGAAGCAGGCATCAAAAGCGTGACCATGAGCGTCAAGGGCGATTACGCTTACGGCTATCTGCAAAGTGAGCAGGGCGTTCACCGTCTCGTGCGCATCAGCCCGTTTGATGCCGCCAAACGCCGCCATACCTCATTTGTGAAGGTCGAGCTTTGGCCCGATATTCAGGGCGAAATTCAGGTTGACCTCAACGAAAAAGACCTGAAGATCGAAACCTACCGCTCAAGCGGCGCGGGTGGGCAAAACGTGCAGAAGAACGAAACCGCCGTCCGCATCACCCATATTCCTACGGGCGTGGTCGTGCAGTGTCAGAACCAGCGCAGCATGACCCAGAACCGCGAACGTGCGCTGCAAATCCTCAAGGCGCGGTTGTTTGAACTGGAGCGTAAGAAGCGCGAGGCGCAGCTTGCCGACCTCAAAGGCGAAAACGTCACCGCCGAATGGGGACGCCAGATTCGATCCTACATCCTGCATCCTTACCATCTGGTCAAAGACCACCGCACAGGCTACGAAGACGGCAACACCGACGCCGTGCTAGACGGGCGGCTGAATCCGTTCATGGAAGCATACCTGCGCTGGAAAGCCAGCGGCGGCGTTGCGCCCACCGACACTGACGATGACATGTAGGATGGTTTGATCTCGGTTTGTGATCGGAAACGCCGGATATGCGCCAGACGCCTCTAGCGAAGCAGCAGCAACAGGCTAGCACAAAAACCTGCTGATGCTGTATTCCCATCAAAGACGGAAATCGTAGGGACACGCAACTGCGTGTCCGTTCCTGTAAATCAAGCGGCGGACACGACGGTGTCGTGCCCCTACAACACATCCGCCTTATTTTGTTAAACGACATCAGGGCATCTCTCGTATGGGGCAAGGCATCACACCTTGCCCCTGCCTTTCCTACAGCGACCCCAGAAGCTGCATAATCGCGCCGCCCTCGCTCATCGGGTCTCTGACCGGGCAAATCGTCGCCTGAATTTCGTCTGCACCCTGCGCGAGCATGTCCAGCAAACGCTGGCGAATGGTCGCGTCGTCTCCATAGATGAAGGTTTCATGGATCAGTTCATCCGATAGCTGACCGTCAGGACCAATCGGGAAACCTGCGAGTTCAAACATCTCGATATAGGTGGAAACCTGCGTATACATAGCAAGCGCCGCATGTGCCGCCTGCCGCACGTTGCCAAAATCGGCGTCATAAATAATCGGCGCACTGGCGATCAGCGGCGGGCGAGGACGGTTTGCCGCCTTCGCGCCTGCTTCCATTTCAGGAAGCGCGTATTTTTTGAGATAGGACATGGGACCCCACGAGACCATTGCCCCGTCGGAGAGTTCACCTGCCAACCGGAACATCTTCGGGCGTACCGCCGCCATCACAATCGGAATGCGGGGCGGCACAACGAAAGGCGGGACATCGACATGAACGTGGTAGAAGTCCCCGTCAAAATTCGCCGTCCCCTCCCAGAGCAAGCCGCGCAAAACCGCCACGTATTCACGCAGATGCGCCAGCGGCTTCTCAAATGGCAGTCCATACATGCCCGAAATGATGAACGGGTGACTCACGCCAATCCCCAACCGGAAGCGATTCGGTGCCACTTCCGCTATCGCCAGCGCCTCGTTTGCAAGGGTCAGCGGGTGGCGCATATGGGTGACGCTCACGCCCGTCGCCAGCCTGATAGTGCTGGTTTTGGCTGCTGCGGCGGCTAGCGCCGGTATTGGATCGGGAGCAACGGGGAGCGTCGGTATCCATACCTGCGGGATACCAAGCCGCTCGGCGAACTCGATAGCTGCGATGGTTTGCTGTGCTGATGGCTGAAAAATGGTAAGGCTGACAGGTTTTGTGGTCATCAGTCTTCCCTGTATAGGAGAGTAGAATAATATAGGAGGCGCAAATTATACTTACAATATTTCGCTCTTACCATTGATTTCATAACACAGTCGGTTGCGTGTTTGGCTTTCCCCTTGTATCCTTTATCGTACTTGCGGCGATTTCTAACCAAGAATAAACATTTGTGAGCTACCTCAACTTTGCTATTGAACTGGCTGCGCTGCCGACGCCGGGGCGCTACCGTATCAGTGTGAATTCACCGATTGGTCAAACGTCGGTGGATGTGGACTCACCGTTTACCACGCAGGAAATCGACAGCCTGCTGATGGTGCTTGGGCGAGAACAGGCAGGCGTTACCCCTGCACAGGAGATGCAAGCCGCCCGCGATTTCGGTGAGCGGATTTTCAACTTTCTGATTCGCAGCCATCAGGACATTCTTGCCGCTTATTTCG
>DATGQJ010000655.1:0-8878 GCA_035304265.1 Oceanobacillus sp. | reverse complement strand
CCCCAGATTTCACTCCAGACAGCGGCAACGCCTTCGAACACTACGCCGCCGTCTCCGTCGCGTACAGAATCACTCGGTAGTGGTCTGGAACGGCACATACCGGATGAAGGATCGATTGATGCGGAATTGCTTTCATTGATTGACCTTCCGCCGAATACGCCGATCATACGGCAGGCTCCGCCCGAACCATCCGTATCACGCGCGGTTGAGCACACCCCGGAACCAGCGCCGAGTCAGACATCGAATTTCACGCCACCGATGGTTGAGCAGCACACGGAATCGCTTGACACACTGATGCTTGAGAGAGGCGCAGCGACGCCTACCTCTAGTGTGTCAACCGAAACAGAAGACGAAGGTGGTCAATCGGGCGATGCCGGAATAGATGTAGACAAACTCGCGCGGGATGTCATGGGCGTACTACGCCGCCGCCTGCGCACCGAACAGGAACGACGCGGTGGAAAATCGTAGGAGGAACGTGAGATGACACAGAATTTAACGCGCGGGGGACTGCAAGCCGCCTTTCTCGAAAATCTTTCCACCGGCGATAAGGTGATGTGCATGTTCAACCCGTTCGAGTACAGCATCACCAAGCAGAATAGCTGGCAGCAGGCGGCAGAAATCGCCCGTGATGCACCGCGCGTCACCTTCCAGCGCGGCGGCACCATGACGCTCACGCTTCAACTGTATTTCGACACGCAGGTGGAAGGCAAAGACGTGCGCGATACCACCAACAAACTGTGGAAGATGATGATGGTGGACGAAAGCACGGAACACGCGGAGTCCGGCAAGAGCCAACCGCCGGAAGTTGCCTTCTCGTGGGGACGGCTGTACTTCAAAGCCGTGATCACCAACATGACCCAGAAGTTCCTGTTGTTCACGCCGGAAGGTACGCCGGTGCGGGCGCAGGTGAACGTCACGCTGATGCAGATGTTCCCGGATAACGAACTTCCGGAACAGTCGGCAGGGGCAGAGGCGATACAAAGCCCGGTGCAGGCGATTACCGTCACGGAGGGAGATCGCATCGACAACGTTGCCGCGCAGGTAGGCGATCCATCCAACTATCGCGCATTGGCGGAAAACAACAACATCGACAACCCGCTGAACATCGTTCCGGGGCAACAACTCACACCGCCCACACCGCAGCAATTACAGCAGCAGGCACAAGAGGCAGCGCAGCAAGCGGGTCAGCAAGCCGCGCAGCAGGCACAGCAGGCAGGACAGCAAGCAGCACAACAAGCGCAGCAAGCGGGTCAGCAAGCCGCGCAGCAGGCATTGAATCGGTTTCGCTAACTAGAGAAGAACCTTATGCCAGAGGAAAAAGTAGCGATTGCCAAGCCTATCGTCAAGGTAGGTGGCAGCACCCTTTCGCCAAGTGCGATGAACAATCTAGTCGAAATCACCGTCGATTCCAGCCTCGATGTGCCGGACATGTTCGTGCTGTACTTTCACGATGACAAATACGAACTGATGGATGATTCGAAGTTTGATCTGGGCAAAGAGGTCGAAATCGGATTTGTCGATGAAAACACACGCACCCCGGTGACGGTCATGAAGGGCGAGATCGTCGGAATCGAGCCACATTACGATGAAGAGATGAATGCGTGGCTGACGATTCGCGGTTACGACAAGCGGCATCGCCTGAATCTTGGCACGAAGGTGGAAACCTACCTCAACCAGAAAGACAGCGACATCGTGAACATGATCTGTGGGGCGGTAGGAGTGCCTTGCGACGTAGAAGCCACCTCCACGATTCACAAATACGTGATCCAGCATAACCAGACGGATCTCGAATTCCTTCAAGAGCGTGCCTACCGGAACGGATACGAACTGGCTTACGAAGACAACAAGCTCAAGTTCCGTAAGCCAGTCGCAGGCAAGGTAATCGAACTGACGCGCGGAAAGGAGCTTCGCAGTTTCACGCCGCGCCTCTCGGCAGCAGGACAGGTGAATGAGGTTACAGTCAAAAGCTGGGACCCTGCTCAGAAAAAAGAAGTGATCGGCAAGGCAACGACCAGCAACGCCCACCCGTCAATTGGCTATGGCAAATGGGGTGGAGCAGCGGCACAATCCGCCTTCAAAGCATCGACTTACACTGAAGTCCGTCAGAACGTTGGTACACCGGGCGAAGCTGAAACGCTGGCGAAGTCAATTCTCGACGACATCAATGCCAATTTCATTGAAGCGGAAGGCATGACCTTCGGCAACCCGAACATTCGCGCAGGCGTGACCGTCAATTTGAAAAACCTTGGACAGCGTTTCAGCGGCAGCTACAAGGTAACGTCAGCGACCCACATTTACAACGACGAAGGCTATAACACGATCTTCCGCATTGAAGGTAAAAAACCCAATTCGATTGCCAGTCTCACCCAAACCGTCGGCAGTGATGGTCGCTGGATTGGGGTGGTTCCGGCAATCGTGACCAACAATCAAGACCCGGATAATCAGGGGCGCGTCAAAGTGAAATTCCCCTGGCTTGATGATACCAAGGAAAGCAACTGGGCGCGGCTGTGCCTTCTGGGCGCAGGCAACGAGCGCGGAATCTGGTGGATGCCCGAAGTCAACGATGAAGTGTTGGTCACCTTTGTAAACGGCGATTTCGATTACCCGATCATTCTTGGCGGGCTGAACAACGGGCAGGACAAAACAGTAGAGCCGCAGACGAACACAGTCAAAAATGGCAAAGTAGTGCGGCGCACCATCAAGACTCGGTTGGGTCACGTCATCCGCTTCGTAGACGATGACTCGGAGAAATATATCGAGATCATCGATTCTCAAGGTACGCAGATCAAGCTCGACGCACAGAGCAAGGAATTGCTCATTAATGGTCAGGGCGACGTAAAGCTGGACTCAAAAGGCAACGTCAAGGTCAAGGCGACAGGGAATATTGATGTTGAGTCCAGCGCCAACGTCACGATTAAGGGCACAGGCAACGTCACCATTCAGGCAAGCGGACAGCTTGTGCTCAAGGGCGCTCAGGTAGCGATCAACTAGGGGTTGTGTGATGATCAACAACATTGTCGGACGTGGCTGGGCATTTCCGCCCCATCTGGATGACCGAGATCGGTTTGCTCTATCTCAGGACGACGCGGACATTCGTCAGGCGATTTACATCATTCTCATGACGGCTCCGGGTGAGCGCGTGATGCGCCCGGAATTCGGATGCCGGATTCACGAACTGATCTTCGATCCTGCCAACGACCAGACCGCCGCCACCGCCGAACGCTATGTACAGGAGGCGCTTGCTCGTTGGGAACCGCGTATTCGGGTCGAGCGTGTGACCGCGACCCCCGGTGGAGGGACATACGGACAACTCGATATTGAGATAGAATATGAGATCAAAAGCCGCCACGATAAACGCAGTCTCGTCTTTCCGTTTTACTTAATACCATCCGAGAGAGGATGACGGTATGCCACTTGAAGCTCCACGTTTGGATGACCGGACGTTCAACGATATTATGGCGGAAGCGCGGCGGCGTATTCCCCTATATACACCTGAATGGACCGATCACAACCTAAGCGATCCCGGTATCACCCTGCTAGAGTTATTTGCATGGATGACCGACATCATTCTGTACCGGCTCAACCGCGTACCAGATAAGCATTACATCAAATTCATGGAATTGATCGGGATGCGCTTGCAAGAGGCGGAACCTGCCGCCGCACCGATCACCTTCTGGTTGTCCGCGCCGCAGGAAACGGCGGTCACGATTCCCGGCGGGACGGAAGTCGCCACCCAACGCGCCGAAGATGAGCCAGCAGTAGTCTTCAGCACCGAAGCGCCTTTCGACATTCTGGTGCCAAAACTTCAGCACGTGCTCACCAGCGCTCCGGCGGGCGGCGGGCGAGCGTTCCAGACGCACCCGCTCAAGCGCGTCACTTCCGGCTATGAAGGCTTCGACGTATTCGCGTCCAAGCCGCCGTCACCGGGCGATGCGATGTATCTCGGTTTTGAAGAGGATTTGAGCAATCACATCCTCGGCATCGAACTGGAAGTCGATACGGCAGAGGGCGCGGGTATCGACCCCACCGATCCGCCCTATCTGTTTGAAGTCCTCGGACCCGATCAGGTATGGACGCGGGCAGAAGTCGATTACGACGGAACACTCGGCTTGAACGTCAGCGGTCTCATTCGCATCTTCCTGACCAAGATGGAACGCGGCGTCCGCAACAACCAGACCGCTTACTGGGTGCGTTTGCGCCTTGATCCGGGCAACCGCCGCAGCTACGGCGTCAGCCCGACCATTCGCAAGGTCAACGTATCAAGCTGGGGCGCAACGGTGGATGCGACCAACGTCCAGCGCGTGCGCAACGAAATTGTGGGACGCTCGGACGGGACGCCCGGACAGCGTTTCTACCTGACCCATACGCCCGTCGTGCCGCGTGAAGGCGGTGAGTATCTGGCGGTGCGTATCGACAACGACACCGAAGAACGTTGGACAGAAGTGAGCGACTTCGCCACGTCGCAGCCCGAAGACCGTCATTACACGCTGGACAGCAGAACAGGTGAAATCCGGTTGGGTCCGGCGCTGCCGCAGCGCGATGGCAGTATTCACAGCTATGGCGCGGTTCCGCCGAAAGATGCATTTCTGGTCATGCGCAGCTACCGTTTTGGCGGTGGGCAAATCGGCAACGTGGCAGCAGGCACTTTGAACCAACTCCGTTCGTCCATTCCCTACGTGGCAAGGGTGAGCAACCGCCAACCCGCGACAGGCGGCAAGGACGCTGAGAGTCTTGAAAACGCCAAGACGCGCGTCCCCGGCTATCTGCGTTCGCTGCATCGCGCCGTCACTGCTTCCGACTTTGAATATCTGGCGCATGAAGCCGCACCGGGCATGATCGCGCGGGCACACTGCCTGCAACCGCCTGTGACCAACAAATCCGAAGTCAAAGTGCTGCTGATCCCGCGCATTCCCAATCTGGTGGGCTTCATCGCACCGGAAAGCCTCAACGTGTCGAGCGAACTGCGTGACCGGGTTTTCGCCTATCTGGATGAGCGCCGCTTGCTTGCCACGCAGCTTGAAGTGACCGCGCCTGCTTACGTGTGGGTCGATACCGACGTTCGGCTGCGCGTCAGTCCGTTCTATTCCACCGAAGACGTGCGCAAAGCGGTTGAAGATCGCCTATACGCCTTCCTGAATCCCATCACCGGAGGACAGGATGGCAAAGGATGGCCCTTCGGGCGCGATCTGTTCGTCGCCGACGTGATGGCGGTGCTGCTCACGATTCCCGGCGTGGAATTTGTACGAGTGGTCAAGCTGTTCCCGGTGACGTTCGCTAAAGAGCAGTTCAAACGCGCCGAAGAAGCGCCTCAAATCGAAGTACCGCCCAACGCGACGATTGTCTCGTATCGCCATGAGGTACACACTGAATGAGCGAGCGTCATGCACTGTTCAAGATCAGCGGTCCCGGTCTAGACCGCGATGAAATTACCGTAACGCCCAAAGGAATGCAGTTTGGGCGTTCCGGTGATAATGATCTGGCACTGCCACACAGCGAGATCAGCCGCCGTCACATGCGTCTGTTCCCGTATGAAGATGGCTTTGCCGTAGAAGACCTGAAAAGCAGCAACGGCGTCTGGGTCAACGACGTGCGTATTCGCGCGGAAACGCCGCACCCGCTTAAACTCGGAGACGTGATTCGTGCGGGTCCTTATCTGTTTACCTTTGACAGCATAGTTGAAGTAGAAGCAGAAGGGTCAAAACCCAAAGCCGCCCCGCCACCACCACCGGAACCTGAACCTCCGGCAGCAGCGGCGGAAGAAGCACAACCCGACGACGCCAACGGCAAGGAAGAACCTGCTGCGAAAAAGCCGTCTCGTCGCGAGAAAGCCGCCAAACCTGAAAAAGAGCAGGAAGTCTCTGCTGCCAAAACGGTTCCGCCGCAGGAAGAAGAACCTCGTCCACAGGTGGAGATCGAACCGACGCCCTATCTGCCGCGAACCGATGGCGACGGCTTTGGTCGGTTGGCAAGCCGTGATGATGGCTCACTGCTGCCGCTTGAAGAAACCAATGGGCATTTGACCTATCCCATTGGCATTCCAACCGACGCCAGCAACTGGCTGAAATACCTGCCTGCCATCTATTCGGAAGACCAGTTTATCGGGCGTTATCTGCTGATCTTCGAATCGATTTTGAGTCCGATTTCGTGGCTTGTTGACAATTTCGACATGTTCTTGTCGCCCGAAGTCGCGCCACCGGAATGGTTGCAGTGGATGGCGGGTTGGTTCGACGTGATCATCGTGCCGGAATTACCGATTGCTCGCCAGCGGGCAATTGTCGAGCAGCTTGGCTGGCTCTTTTTCCGGCGCGGTACGAAAGCGGGATTGGAGCGCCTGCTGACGCTGTATTTCGGCACCAAGCCCGAAATTGTGGAGAGCCGTGACGAAGCGCACTTCACCGTTAAGCTCTATCTGAGCGAAAGCAACGTCAAACTGGATCGCGATATTGTGGACAGGCTGATCATGGCGCATAAGCCCGCCCACGCATCGTACACGCTGGAAATCGAATAGAGGAAAGTCGAACCATTTTACGCTTAACTTTCGACTTTCTAGGTAGTCATGCTATGATGGACAAAAAGAACAGTGGAGGTTGATGATGGCTGAACACGTATTTGCGGACCCAACGCGCAAAACACCGGTGAAACCGGACGTTGAGGTGCAGCAAAAAGAAACAACCCCGCCACAGGTTGAGACCAACAGTCTCATCGATCTCCAGCGGGTGATCGGCAATCAGGGGTTGCAGCGGATGCTGGCGCAGCACAAGATTCAGGCGAAGCTCACCGTCGGCGCGGCAGATGACGTTTATGAACAGGAAGCTGACCGCGTGGCGAAAGAAGTGGTGAGCGGCGCAGCGTCCAATGATGCGGTGCAGCGTCAAGCCCCTGAAGAAGAAGAGATGATGCTTAAGCGCGTCGATATTCAGCGCGAAGCAGAGCTAGACGAAGAAGAGATGATGCTCAAGCGCGTCGATATTCAGCGTGAAGCGGAATTAGACGAAGAAGAGATGATGCTGAAACGCGCTGACATTCAACGCGAAGCAGATTTAGGCGAAGAAGAGATGATGCTCAAGCGTGCCGACATTCAGCGTGCCAACGTGGACATGAGCGGCTCGTTTGACGTGGACGACAACATTGAAGGTCAGATCAACAGTCTGAAGGGTGGCGGACAGGAACTCCCCTCCGAGACAAGAGAGTTCATGGAATCCGGCTTCGGTCAGGATTTCAGCAACGTCCGCGTGCATACCAGCAGCGAAGCCGACACCCTCAACCGTTCTATCGGCGCACGGGCGTTCACGACAGGCTCGGACATTTTCATGCGTCCGGAAGAATTCAAGCCGGACACCACAGAGGGCAAAGAACTGCTCGCCCATGAACTGACGCACGTGGTTCAGCAAACAGGTGGCAATGCGCAGGCAAAGCGCGACGAATGCGATAATTGCTAGGACTTTATACGTCCAGATTCAAAGCGGTCTCGTGATAAGCAGGTGTATGGGGGGCGCACAATAGCTGCGCCCCTGCTTTAGAGAGTATGAGCGTACATAATTTTTTCTTCGGGTTTCATTCTGGGAGCAGTCATGACTGAGGCAGGGTTGGTTGGCAAGACAATTGCACATTTTCGCATTGACCGCTTGCTGGGTCAGGGCGGGATGGGTGCTGTCTATCAGGCAACCGACGTGAACTTGGAGCGGCAGGTTGCGCTCAAAGTGATGCACCCACATCTTTCCGCTCAAGAACCTTTTCAAAAACGCTTCTTACAGGAAGCACGGGCGGTTGCCAGCCTCGATCATCCCGGCATCGTTCGCGTGCTTTCCTTCGACCTTGTAGATGGTCAGTTGATCCTCGTCATGGAATTCGTGGCAGGGGGCAGCCTGCGCGACCATCTCAATAAGCTCGCGGAGGAAGCCAAAACCCTCGATATAACCGAGGCGGTGAGCCTCACCCGCCAGATCGCTGACGCGCTCCACTACGCGCACCAGCAGGGCATGACTCACCGGGACATCAAGCCAGATAACATTCTCATGAAGCCCAACCTCGAAGGCGAGGGCTTCCGTCCGCTGATCACGGACTTCGGTCTGGCGAAGCTGGCAGAAAGCAATCTGCATTCGATGTCCGGGCAGCCTGTCGGCACCTATGCCTACATGTCGCCGGAACAGGCGGCGGCAGAGCGTGTAGATTTCCGCGCGGATATTTATTCGCTCGGCATCATGATGTTCGAGATGGTAGTCGGGCGGTTGCCTTACCAACCACGCTCGATCACCGAAGCGATCCGAATGCACACGCGCGAACCATTGCCAAAGCCATCGGAACTGCGCCCCGGCATTTCGTTGGAACTTGAACGGATCATCATCAAAGCACTGGCGAAAAACCCGCTTGATCGTCACCAGAGCGCAACCGAACTCTCCCGCGAATTGCAGCGGCTTTCGCAGCAGTCTGAGGCAAGCAAACCTGTCGAACCGCCGGTGGTGGAACGCACGCCAACTTCGGTGCAGCATGAAGAACCCGCCCCCGAGCCAGCTTACCAACCACAACCGCTGAGACTGAGTCAGGTTGGCAATGATCGTCTGGTGATTTACAGCAACAGCCAACCCACGCGCACGATCACGCTCGATAAAGACACCTACATCATCGGGCGAGATCCCGAACGCGATATTTCGCTTCCCGGTACGAAAGTGTCGCGCTCCCATGCCAAACTGGAACGCGGACCTGACGGCAAGTTCCGCCTGACCGATCTTGGCTCAACCAATGGCTCGTGGTTCAACGAAACCGCGTTAGCCGCCAACGTGCCGCTGATCATGGAACCGGGGCATACGGTTCGTATTGGTGATTTTTACTTGCGCATTGAGCCAGCAGGCGCAGCACAGTCCGTCGATCCGGACAGATC
>DATGQJ010000654.1:0-3147 GCA_035304265.1 Oceanobacillus sp. | reverse complement strand
CCTGTCGCACGGCGACTACCTGTGCTACCCGCAGTGTTCCCCACGTGAGTAAGCCATACAACGCGATGCAGGTGCTAAACGTGAGCACCCACACAATCGCTTTGCGTGAGGCATAATAGGCGGCGACGGTCTGCGGCGTGGTCGTTGTGTATTCGGTCTGGTAGTTCACCAGTTCTGATGTCAGCGACATGCCGTTGTCAACCCATGTCAGCAGTAAGTTCTCTGCGAAGGGATTGGCAATGTCGCGCAAATCCGAAGAACGTTCAGCGTCGTACAGCAAAATACGATGCATCGCCCCGACAGCGGCGAACGGGACGACAAACACCAGCGCTGTCAAAACTAAGCCAAGCGCCAGCGCTTCGACCAACTTGCGGCTCAACACCGATGCTAGTACGCTCACGGCTGCCACCATCAACGCGCTTCCCAGCGTGAACGCGGCAATGACCGGAAAAGTGCTCAGAAACGCCAGCGGAGTCGGCGCGACAAAGTTGCTGACCAGTTCGATGTCGAGCGCCTGTGTCCGGTCAAACACCGCGCCCAGCCACACCACCACTCCGGCACGTAGCGGGATGAGCAGGGCATAACCACCGAGCAGCCCGCGCAGTGTTCCCCACCATTTGCCGATCACCAGACGCCGCGCATCCGTCCCTGTCAAGAGAAGGTGTTCCCATGTTCCCGCCTCTTTTTCGCGGGCGATACTTCCGGCGGCGCGGAGTAAAGTTTGTAGCAGCAGATACAGGTGCATCAGTACCGCCACCACCAGCGCGAAGATCACCACGCCATGTAGCACCTGCGCCGCCGAAATATCCTTGCCCGGCTGCTGCGCCGCCCCCATTTCGCTCAGAAATATCAGCAGTACGAATGCCAATGCCGGATAATAGACGATGCGGAACAAACGTTGCAGGCGCGTTGTGCCTAATAGACTGCCGCTGCGCTGTTGGTACGTAAGTTCGCGCTGCGCTATCGGATTTACAGACACTATCTCACATCCTCTGCTCTTTGCACTTCTACTTTAGAGGAAGTAAGACCAAAACGAATGTCGCGGAATTGTTAGAATTTTGCTTTATCGACCACAAAAGCGACTCGTGCATTTCGTCCGGTCTGACAGTATCCTTACCCTGACAAGCGAAAGGGAAAAGGTATGCTGCGGGGATTACCGACTGATATTCACGAGTTTATGCAGTGGTCATGGTCACAGATTCAGCCCTACTTTGACGAATTACAAAATCGCTCCATCAATGCCGACAATGTGATCGAATGGCTCGAAGATCGAGCGCTGATCTCCCAAATGATTGTAGAGAGCTACAGCCGCCTGTACGTGGCAACCACTGTCGATACCACCGACGAAGAAGCCGAAAAACGTTTTCTGAATTTCATCGAGACCATCATTCCTGAAATGAGAGTTGCCGATCAGAAATTGAAGGAAAAACTGCTGGAAAGCGGCTTGCAACCTCAGGGTTTCGACATCGCACTCAGGAATATCCGCACCGAAGCCGAATTATTCCGCGACGAAAACGTGCCGCTGTTCACCGAAGAGGACAAGCTGCGGACTGAATATGACAAGATCATCGCCGCCCAGACCGTCGAATGGGAAGGGGAAGAACGCACCGTTCCACAAATGCGTCCCGTGCTGCTGGATACGGATCGTGCTGTCCGTGAGCGGGCATGGCGGTTGACCGTCGAACGCCAGCTTGCCGATAGAGAGGCGTTGAATGACCTGTGGAAGCGGTTCCTGACACTGCGTCGCGAAATCGCCGCCAATGCCGACATGCCGGATTATCGCGCGTATATATGGCGCTCGCTGCTGCGCTTTGACTATTCCCCTGACGACTGTTTGGACTTTCACCGTGCTATCGAAGAGGTGGTGGTTCCGGCGGCGACCCGTATTTACGAGAAGCGCCGGGCGCGGCTTGGGGTTACGTCGCTGCGCCCGTGGGATACCGACGTTGATCCGCTGGGGCGTTCGCCGTTGAAACCGTTCGACGATGTAAAGGTGTTGGTTGAAAAGATGGCGTCCATCTTCAACCGCGTCGATCCGCAGCTTGGCAGCTACTACGCGATCATGCAGCGCGAAGGACTGCTCGATCTCGATAACCGCAAAGGCAAAGCGCCCGGCGGTTACTGCACAAGTTTCGATTACACTGAACGCCCCTTCATTTTCATGAACGCGGTTGGTCTGCATGATGACGTGCAAACTCTTCTGCATGAAGGCGGTCACGCATTTCACGTGTTTGAAAGTGTCGATCTTCCACGCTACCAGCGGATTGAAGTGCCTACCGAGTTTGCCGAAGTCGCATCGATGGCGATGGAACTGCTTGGCGCACCATACCTTTCGCGGGATGCGGGCGGTTTCTACAACCAAGAAGAGGCGGCGCGGGCACGTGTCGAGCATCTGGAAGGCATTATCCTGTTCTGGCCCTACATGGCGGTGGTGGATGCCTTCCAACACTGGGTCTATACCTATCCCGAAGACGCGCTCGATCCTGCACACTGCGATGCGAAGTGGGCGGAACTCTGGGATCGCTTCATGCCCGGTATCGACTACAGCGGTCTGGACGATGTGAAAATGACCGGATGGCATCGCAAGCTGCACATCTTCCAGATTCCGTTCTACTACGTCGAATACGGGTTGGCGCAGCTTGGCGCTGTGCAGGTCTGGCGTAACTCACTGTCAGATCAGGCGAAGGCGATTGCCGAATACCGCAAGGCGCTGGCGCTTGGTGGCACGGTCTCATTGCCAAGCCTGTTTTCCGCCGCCGGAGCGAAATTCGCCATGAATAGCGCGACCCTGCATGACGCAGTGGAACTGGTCGAGCGCACGCTGGAACAACTTGACCCGGCTTAGGCGGATCGCGCATTTCCGCAGATCGATCTTGGCAGCAGGCGTCACCGCCTGCTGTTTTCATGTGGTGATCTCCAAATCGTAGGGCAAGCGTTGGTTTGCCATCTGGACTCGCGTTTGTGTGCCCGTTATAGTAGCCACGCAGAATGCGAGTATGGAGTGTTTTCGCATGGGATTTTTCAGAACCACACGCGGGATGATTCTGGCGGCACTGCTGCTGGCAACGGCGGCGTGTAGTGGGATAGCAGTTTCAGAGTCGGGCGGTGCTGCGCCTGTGATTCAGGTGATCCAGACGCCTGAGGAAG
>DATGQJ010000653.1:0-2565 GCA_035304265.1 Oceanobacillus sp. | reverse complement strand
ATTCGCGGGCTGGTAGAGGAATAACGCATACTGTGGTCATCATTTCGGGAAACTTCACCGTCTGGCGTATCGGTAGATTATAAATGCTGAGGTGCTCTCCGGAATAGCTGCGTTTGCAGATTACCTTAAAAAGCATGATCGTTGTCGTTATCAGGATTGTCGCTCACCAAGAGCGGGTTATATAATCCGAAGTGATTGAGCCGCAGCAACACCATTGGAGTTGATATTGCAACCCCTGATTGGACTTTTACGTGCTTTACGCCCAAAACAATGGACAAAAAACGCGATAATCTACGCTGGTCTGGTTTTTGACGGACAACTCCTGATTCCGGACTCGTTCTTGCGTGTAACCATCAGTTTCATCCTATTATGTCTCACTTCCGGCGTGATTTACGTTGTCAACGATCTGGTCGATGTTGAAAGTGACCGCCAGCACCCGAAAAAACGCAACCGCCCAATCGCTTCAGGTCAGTTGCCGATACCGCTGGCGGTTGGTGCTGTCATTGGGCTGTCGGTGTTTTGCGTTGGCACGGCGCTGCTTTACAGCCCGAAATTTGCAATCATCCTGATAGTATATATGGCGCTGCACGTCGCCTATAGTTTGCGAATCAAGCGCATCGTCATCCTTGACGTGCTGGCGATCACAGCGGGTTACGTGCTACGGGTTGCCGGTGGCGTTGTCGTCATCGAAGTGGCGCGTTTCTCCCCATGGCTGTATGCCTGTACTGCGATGCTGGCGCTGTTTCTGGCGATTGGCAAGCGGCGACAAGAGTTGCTGGAACTGGCGGAACAGGCAGGCGACATACGGGTGACGTTCAAGCACTACAACCTGCCGTTGTTGGACAATATGTTGCAGATGTCGATGATCGTCACCATGATCTCGTACATCCTCTACACGATTGAAGCACCGTCCGTGCTACTTGCAGGGTCGAATCTGGCGCTGCTAACCGTCCCCTTCGTCCTGTATGCGATATTTCGCTATATGTATCTTATCCACGTCAAAGGTGAAGGCAGCGCTCCTGAAGAAGTCTTGCTGAAAGACAGACCGCTGCAAGCATCCATGCTGCTGTGGGGTCTCACCTTTGTTGCTATTCTCTACCTGCCCAACCTTCGATGACGATTCGTGCCAGCGCCCCCGCGAAGATTATCCTGTTTGGCGAGCACGCCGTTGTTTATGGCAAGCCAGCCATCGCCGTGCCTGTTTCCAGCTTACGCGCTCACGCCACCGTCGAGCCATCCGATGGAGGCCTGATCATCGCCTCTTCAGAGCTAGACGAGATGATTCCTGTGAGCATCGACGCGGGAACGGTAGATAACGCGCTGGCACTCACAGCCCGTCTGGTGCTGGAAGCCCTCAACGCAGCGCCACCGAACGCCATCATTCGCGTTCAGTCTGACATTCCTATTGCCAGCGGCTTAGGAAGTGGCGCGGCAGTGTCAACCGCGCTTGCCCGCGCCCTATGCGCGGTTCTAGATGCCAGTTTGGATGAATCACGTTTGAACGCGCTCATCTATGAAGTGGAAAAAATGTATCACGGCACGCCCAGCGGAATCGACAATACGGTTGTCGTGTATGAACGTCCGGTTTATTTTGTGCGCGGGACGCCCATCGAAACGTTGAATATCGAAAAGTCTTTTATGCTGGTCATTGGGGATACAGGGATTCCCGCTTCGACTCGCGTTGCGGTTGAAGGTGTTCGCAGTCTGTACGATGCAGCACCGGAACGCATTCAACCGCTGCTCGATGAAATAGGAACACTGGTTGAGCAAGCGCGGAACTTGATCGAAGGTGGTAATCCGGAAGGATTGGGCGCGTTGATGCAGCGCAATCACACATTGCTTCAACAGTTGACGGTTTCATCGCCGGAACTGGATCGCCTTGTCGATGCCGCGCTGGATGCAGGCGCGTTAGGGGCGAAGCTCTCCGGTGGCGGGCGCGGCGGCAACATGATCGCGCTGGTCACGTCGGAGACGAAAACTCAAGTGGAGAATACCCTGCTTGGAGCAGGCGCGGCGCGTGTTTTCACGACTGAAGTAGGACGGAATAGCCGATGCTGACGTTCATCAAGCTAGGCGGCTCACTCATCACCGATAAGCGTGTTGAAAATAGTTATCGTGCCGAAACCGCTGCGCGAATAGCCGCCGAAATTCATGAAGCGCTGACGCAGAACGATACGCTTCAACTGTTGATCGGGCATGGCAGTGGGTCATTTGGGCACGTCGCTGCAAAGCAGCATGGCACGATGCAAGGCGTCCACACAGCCGAGCAATGGCGCGGTTTTGCTCAAGTCGCACGTGTCGTCGCAGAATTGAGCTATTTGATGACAAAAGCACTGGAAAGCGCAGGCATTCCGGTGATGCGTTTTCAGCCCTCAGCATCGGCAATCGCGGCGGATGGCGTGATTACCGAGATGCATATCGAACCGATTCGACGGGCAATAAGGCAAGGATTAGTGCCGATGGTTCACGGCGACGTTGCCTTCGATGATCAACGCGGCGGTACTATCATTTCCACGGAAACGATCTTCTTTTACCTCGCGCGTCATCTTCCGGTAGAGCGCATTT
>DATGQJ010000652.1:0-8746 GCA_035304265.1 Oceanobacillus sp. | reverse complement strand
TGCTGTTTTGTCGCGACACAAGTTTGCCTGGTTTGCCCACATTTTTCTTAAATTGATGTGCATGGGCGACTCATGAGTCGCCCCTACAGTTGCCCCTACACTATTTCCTCGAAAATGAGTTAAGCGCCCTCAAATATCCAGCGGGTGGGTGTGTTCGGGAAGTCGCCAAGCGCGATGACTTTATGGGGAATGACGACGTAGGCGGCGGGCGCTTCTTCGCGCATTTTGTATTTGCGTTCGTATTCGTCGTCCATGCGTGCCAGCAGGTCTTTGTTGGTCGTTTGCCCAACCACGCCCTCAATGACCACGCCGTGCTGCCCATCCTGAACGCCGATAGAGATGTGCGGATCACGCGCAAGGTTACGCGCTTTGAGGGTCGCCGGATGCGTGCCAAACATAAAATAGTTATCCACCCATGCGCCCCAGTTCGGCATGAGGTGTGGACGATTGGCTGAATGGAGCGTCCCGATCCAGTACACCAGCGCGTTGGTCATGCGTTCGCTGACCCAATCCCACGTTAACATTCCCTTGCTGCTTTCAGGAACGCCGTAGTCTTTCGGCATTGCGGGACGGCTCGGCGTGGGAATGACGAGCGCAGGTAAGGTGTCGTAGGT
Source organism: Oceanobacillus sp. (assembly GCA_035304265.1). GTDB lineage: Bacteria > Chloroflexota > Anaerolineae > Aggregatilineales > Phototrophicaceae > Flexifilum. The sequence continues at coordinate 8,132 of DATGQJ010000652.1, read as the reverse complement.
TTTCAGAGTAGACATAGCATCTTCCTCTCTTGTAGCGATACACGGTATTGATTGATGTCATAAGGAGAGGAAGCCGTGAATAGATATTTTTACAACCGCTTGACCATCAACAAGCACGGATTCGGTCCCCACAAATCTTCCAACTCCTCAAGTGGACGGAAGCCCACCGCCAGATAGAACTGACGTGTCTTTGCGTAGCCGGGGTCGGGGTGTGCTGTGCCAAGCGTTTTGACCTGTAAATATTCCACGTTTTGCTCACGTAAATGGCGCTCTGCCGCGTCAACCAATGCTCTCCCAATTCCCTGACGGTGGTACTGCGGCAATACTGCCATCACGTAAATTTCGGCGCTGTAGGGGTTGTGCTGCTTGATGGAGAGAAATCCAGCGGCTTGACCGTCCACAGAAGCGATCAGGGTCGGGAGCGTGTCGGTGCTGCGAATGTATTCCTGTGTAGCCGATTCGATGCCAAACCATTGTGGCAGGGCGCGTAAGATGGGTTCACAGACAGCCGCGTTGTTCAATCGGGGTCCTTCGACGTGAATATCCATAGGCGATCATTCTCCAGTTTGCTGGTGCGTAGGCATCACCGCGTTCAGCGATTCAGCAGGGTCGAAATAGGTTTCGGATTCTAGCAGGTCGAAGCATTTGGGCACGCGAACGGTATGACCCTGAAACAGCGGCGGTAGGGCAGTTTTGTCGAAGAAGCGGGCATCGAGTGCCTCAACACCGGGTTTTGGCGTCAAATTGGGACCTTCGACGTGAAATATCAGATGGACGAGATGCACTTTGGATCGCGAATCCCACAGGCGTCCGTCAAACACGCCGAGCAACCGCTTAACTGTCCCACGCATTCCGGCTTCTTCCCACAGTTCGCGTAGCGCTGCTTCCGCGAAGGTTTGCCCGATCTCCGCTACGCCGCCGGGCAAACACCATTTGCCGTTATCGCGCCGTTGAATCAGCAGAATTTCGCGCTGTGAGTTGAACACCGCCGCCTCGACCCCAACCGCAGGTGAAATCCGCAGCCAGGGTTCCGCCTCGAAGATTTGCCTGACCATTTCCGGCGGTTGTTCGTCTGCCAGCGCCGCGATTTTCGACGCCAGTTCCATGATGCGGTGCGCCCGTTCCACCTCGTAGATATTGTTGGCAAAGTGATTGCCGATGGTCGCCATACCACGCATCTCGTCGGCGATCAAATACAGGGTTTGTTGAAGGTCGGGCACAATCACCCCCTTTCGTCAGGGCAATACATAGAGGTTATACCCAACTGGCGGGGATATTTCTGATGAATGCCCTACGATTATCCGGGAAATGAAACGGACACGACACCGTCGTGTCCCTACAGTTGTCGCTTTTTCGCCCGCCTACATGCGCTCGAATTCGATGAACTGCTGGATTTCGTCTTCGTCCAGCTTGCGTCCGGGCGTGACTACTAGATAGCCGTCCGACCACAGCCTGTCAGGATCGAGCGAGGGATTTTGCGCATGGGCGATATGCGCCGAACGTCGTTTGAGTTCACGCACAACGTCGTAGGGCGGCACTTCACCGGGGACATCCGCGAGCAGATACACATAGTCACTCTTGGCGTGGATTTCCTGCACCTGCCATGAGCGCTCTCGAAGCTGCACGTTCATGCCGCTGACAATCGCTTGCGCGGTGGTATTGTTCAACTGCGACTTGGGATCGCGGATGATCCACACGTAGGCGTAAGGTGTGCGCGGGGTCGTATCTTCGATGGGTGGTGCTTCCTCTTCCAGCACCGCCGATACGGGTTCTTCTACCGTTTCGGGGACGGCTTGCAGCGCCTCGACCAGCCGCTTGCCCTGCCGCCGGATGTCGCGCAGCGGGGTTGTGCCGGAGAAGACTAGCGAGAGCGTGAGGTCTTCGACGGTGCGCCGCGCATAGAGCATGTAGTCCTTGCCGCTGCCCTCGAGGTTGATGAAGCGGATGCGGGCTTCATCGGGGTTGGCGTCCCAATCGCTGCCGATTGCCTCGCGCATTTCCGCCAGTTCTTCCTCTGCCATGCGTCCGGCGTATGCCACGATTTCACCGTCACGGGTGAGGATAGTGGCTTCGGCGGTCAATTCCAGCGAAACTTCGGTCAGGCTCAGGGCAAGCTGGGCGATGTATGGATCGTCAATGTGCTGTGCAGTGAGCGGTTCTTCTTCCGGTTCAAGGCGGAATTCCGCCATGCGTTCAAAGTAGGCGTCGTACTCAAGCTGACGAGAATCTTCAATGGGTGTTTCGGCAGCCGCCTCGATGTCGCTGAGGGGAATCGGTCTGGTGTCGCCATGCTGCACTTCTTCTTCCTGCGGCGAAGCGACATTTTGCGGCGCGTAGGAAGCGTACTTGAAGAAGTCATCCTCTTCGGGTAGGGCGTCTGCTTCCGCCTGCGTCTCATAATCGGATGGCAGCCACTGGGTTTCCATGGATTCGTGCGCGTCTGCCACCTGCTGCGCAGAGGACATGCGTGTGGTCTGGTCGTGCCAGTCGTCCACGAAATCCAGTTCGGGGAATTCGTCGTCAGGTTGTGGAACTGCCACATCCGATGGGAATTCGGGCAGCACTTCCGGCAGAAAGTCCGGTTCGCGGACGTACTTCTCGTCGTCTTCCTTGCGCTGTCTATCTGCCCTGAACCACGAGGGAAGCGGCTGCACTTTGGGACGATGTGCCGGAAGTTTGCTTTCGATACTGGCGATGAGATCGGAAATCGAGAACGAATCAATCGGCGTTGAGTCGTCCAGCGCAGTCTGCAAAATCAGACGGGCGGTGTTGATCTCGTCCGGTGGTTCCTGATCGAAGTCGAAGCCGATGTCGCGGGTCTGGATGATCTCGCGTTGCGCATCGCTTTCAATCTGATTGAGGATGTCGTCGATGTCGGTAGGTTGCGAGGCGAAAAACTGCGGGAACGCCTCGCGCATGTCGGCTTCCGAAATCTTGTTTTCGTCTTCTTCCTCGACAGGCTCTTCGCCGCGCAGAATGGAAAGCACATTGCGGAAGCTGGTATCGCTGACTCCGGTGAAGATGTCGCCAACCGTGCCTTCGTCTTCTTCCTGCGGCGCTTCGATGATGGGCAATTCCGGCTTTACTGGCGGCGGTGGTTCATCGACATCGACTTCCGCGGCTTTGTCGAATACCGAAGGATCAATCTCCGGCAGTTCGTCGGTTTTCTTGCGCTCGATTTCTTCCAGCAGGTCTTCCATGCCGCCACCTGCGACGATGAACTCGACAAACTGCTGGTGACGTTCCGGCAGCGATGGCTGCGCCGTTGAGTCACGCATGGAATTGACCAGTTCGTCGAATTCGCTTGGCACGGGCGTGTCTGGGTTGGCATCGAGTTCGTCCAACATGGCAGAGAACGCCGCGTCGTCGAGCGTGGTGGCGGGTTTATGCGGAACGCCTTCCAGAAGCTCGTCAATGGGAGGCGCTTCAAAGTCGTCTTCGTATTCCTCCACGATTTCCGGTTCGGGTGGCGGCGGCTCATCCGGTGGTGGGGCAGGTTCATCTGCTTGCACCGGAAGCGCCTGCGTACCCGCTACGGTGGAGAGCACGTTGTCGATGCTGGTGTATTCGGGCAGGTTGTCCGGCGGTTTGGATTCGGCGGGTTTGGTTTGGACACGGCGAATCGCGTCTTGCTCGTCGATCATGCCGAGCAGACCCTTGCGGGTTTGACCGGGGACTTCTCTTGAGATGAGTTCGCCGGGACGCTGCTGGCGAGCTTGATCCGATGCAAGGCGTCCGGTGCGGCGTCCTTCGATTGCTTTGTTGACGACAGGAATCAATTCGCGGGCGGTGAACGGCGTGTTGACCGTACCCTGTAAGCTTAACTCCGCGAGTACCTGATCAGATTGGCGTGGGGTGGCAATAAGCGCAATTTTGGGCTGGATTTCGCGGATTTTTTCGACCACTTCTGCGCCAGAGACGCCGGGCAGGGTGAAATCGACCAGTGCAACATCCTGCATGTGTCCGCGTAGATAGTCCAATGCGGGATCAAGCGAGGTGAAGGGATGCACCTCGAAGTTGCCGGTACGTTCCAAAGCCTGCTTGATGGAGACGGCGAAGTTGAGTTGGCGGTTGATGATCAGAATGTGTGTTTGCATGTAACAATAGTATAACGTTGCTGAATCTGAGCCAATTTTCGTACAGACTGCTGATAAACAGACAAGAATCAGGAGAAGTTTGAATGTTAGAAGTTTCTGGTTAGAGGAAGGTTGGTTTTGAATTTAAGTAGCTGCGTTATGTGACGTGAAATGATGCAATGGAAATTAACGCGAGGTGTGGTAAGAGGGAAATTATTAGTACACTTTGTAGGAAAGCAGCATAGTCAAATCAAGAGGATAAAGAAAATATATTATGATTAGTTAGCACAATCCGGCTATGGAGATGACAAAATCATTGGAACCGCAAAGGGTAGCAGAAACGGAGGCAAAGATGTGGCGGCAGGGCGACGTGTTGATGGCGAAGGTGGATGCGCTGCCGGAAGGCGCGGAACTCCAAAGCGGGCGGGCGACGCTGTTCATGGGTGAAATCACCGGACATGCGCACCGTCTGGAAGTGCCGGAAAGCGCCGAGTTGTGGGAATGCAACGGGGTGCTGTATATGAAGGTGGTGGCGAAGAGTGCCAACATCGTTCACGAGGAACACAAGTCGATTACGCTTGCTGAGGGCATTTATCGCGTGTGGCGGGAGCGGGAGTATACACCGGGTGATATACGGAATGTGATGGATTAGCGATGGGATTAACCGACGCTAAAATTGAAGAACGAATTCGAGCCGTTCGCGAAGCGGGGGCGACAGAACTTGATCTACAATTTTCTGGTATAAAGCGCTTACCTGAAAGTATCGCCGATGCGACGCAATTAAAAGTCCTCTGGCTATACAGCGCCAGCCTATCGAGCGTACCAGACTGGATTGGTAATTTCGTCCAACTGGAGGAACTCTGGCTGGAGGCAAACAACATACAGTTCCTACCAGAGAGTATCGGCAACCTCACGCAATTACGACAACTTGCTGTTGGTACGAATCAATTACGAAGCCTACCGGAGAGCATCGGCAATCTGGCAGCGACAGGTTGGACTCGAATGGCGAGGCGTCCCCATCGACGAGCGAATCGCTTTTCATCCTGAGACCATTACCCATGAGGAAGTGCTGGCAGAAACCAACGCGGAAAAGCGGCGGGTGCTGTTGGAACGGATGGGGCTAGAACACTTCATGCGCGAGGCGCAGCCGGAAGTGGTGGATACAGATCGGGATGCAGGTGGGGAGCGTAAGCTGCTGCGGATTGAGCTACAGGGTGAAGAACCTTTGGTCTGTTTGAGCGTGATCGACCCTTCGACGGGGCGGCAGTACATGCTGCGCGTGCCACCGGAAATGACCACCTGCCATCAAGCTGCCGCGTGGATCGCCGGATTCGATAACCCTGATGATTACAAGCCGCTGGTGGAGACGTGAGTTCACTTATCACAACCGACGGAAAAATTCCTTCACGGATATTTCAAATCCGGGCAGTACATCGCCACCACTGATCGTATCGTCCTCAGTCAAAAGCAGGCGTTCTTTTGCCGTCATGAACTCAACGATGCGCTGCTTTGGATAAATCAGCCAGACCATTCGCGCACCGTGTTCAAGATAAAATAATGCCTTCTCAAGCATTTCTTTGGGAGAGTCATCGGGAGATTGAATTTCGACACAGAGATCGGGGAGATAGTTGACCGCACCTTCCCACTGAAGCGGCTTATTTCCAGCAACAAATGACACATCTGGTATACGGTTATTGTACTGATCGTCGGTTGGACGATAACGTGTTTCGACAGTCACTCGACCAATCGGATGATCATCGAGAAACTCATCCAAGATTCGGTAGGTCGTTCCAGTGACGATGCCGTGCGGTTCTGTGGGCACTTTTTCGACAATCTCCCCGTTGATGAGTTCAAAGAGCCGATCACGGTTTTCTGATTGTGCGATGTAGTGTTCAAACTCATCCACAGTGATCAGTTTTGGCTGTACAACCATTTGGTACTCCATTCACTCTCATCTCTATTATAGCAACGCCTGTCATAGAGACGCGCAAGGGGAGATACCAATCCGAAGGATTAGTTCTCCCCTACGATGCAAATCCTGAGTTGGAATTAGTTGGTTTCCGTGACCGCGACGGGCGTTTTCTCGGCGGCGGTATTGGTGGGCAGCAGGTGGTAATCTTTCAGACTCACCCACACTTCTTGCCCCGGCTCGATGCCGCGCTCACGGAATTCGCCCGGTGTCAGCAATGCCTGAATGGTCTCGCCGCTTGCCAGACGCACCGACAGACGCAAGATCGGTCCGGCGAAGGCGATGTTTTCAACCGTACCGCTGCCGATCACGCTCGTTTGCGCGGCGGGGCGCACGGTAGATAGCTCGACTTCTTCAGGGCGGAATAACACTTCGACGGGCTGCCCGGTCAGGTGGTCGGTTTCGGGCGGCGCGGGAATGCTGACATCACCCACGTAGACCGATTTGCCGTTGCGACGGGCGCGGAGGATGTTGGTGCTGCCGAGGAAGGTCGCCGTGAACAGGTTTTGCGGGCGGCGGTAAAGCTCGCTTGGTGTGCCGACTTCGAGCAGTTCGCCCTGTTCGATGATGCCGATACGATCCGCGATGTCGAATGCCTCTTCCTGATCGTGCGTGACCAGAATAGCCGTCAAGCCGAGCCGCTTGTGAATTTCGCGCAAGTTCTGGCGAAGCTGCACGCGAATCTTTACGTCCAACGCGCCAAACGGCTCATCGAGCAGCAAGACGCTCGGCTGGTACGCCAGCGCCCGCGCCAGCGCCACGCGCTGCTGCTGCCCACCGGAAAGTTGTGACGGATACCGATCTCCATAATCGGGCAAACCGATCAGTTCCAGCAATTCCTGAACCCGCTGCACGTGTACCTGTCGGCGGGTGCGACGGATGCTCAAGCCGAACCCGATATTCTGGGCGACGGTCATATGCCGGAAAAGGGAGTAGTTCTGAAAGACGAAACCGGTCCCGCGTTTTTGGGGCGGCAAATGGGTGACATCCTGATCGTTGAGCAGGATTCTGCCGCTGTCCACTTCGGTAAGTCCGGCGATCATGCGGAGCAGCGTGCTTTTGCCGCTGCCACTTGCGCCGAGTAACACGAACAACTCCCCCGTCTCAATCTCAAGGGAGAAATCGCGCACGACGGGCTGCACACCATACGATTTATTGACCCGTTCAAGCTGAATCGACATCTCGAACTCCTTGCGTCATCCGTCGTCGGAGTAGATTCATTATAATCAAAATTAAGACAGAAAAGACACCCAGTAGTACCGAAACCCCATATGCCCCCACGTTGTTCCGGTCATTCATGGCACGGAAAACGAAACTGGTGGCGGTTTCGGTGTAGCCTTCAATGTTGCCGCCGACGACTGATACCGCGCCGAACTCGCCTACCGCGCGGGCGAAGGTTAGGACGATTCCATAAAGCAGCGCCGTCCAGATTTCGGGCAAAATCACGCGGCGGAAGGTCGTCCAGCGGCTTGCGCCAATGGTGTAAGCGGCTTCTTCGGGTTCAGGCGTCAGCGAGTCGAGGACTGGCTGCACTTCGCGGGTGACGAAGGGCAGCGACACAAAGGTTTTCGCCAACAGAATGCCGGGGAGCGCGAACACAATCGGGAAAATCGGCGGCGCGAGCCAGCCATCACGCCCGAACAGCACGATCATCGCATATCCGGCGATAACGGGCGAAAACACAAACGGGATGTCCACCAGCGCGTCGAACAGCTTGCGCCCGCGGAAACGATGGCGCACCAGCACCCACGCCGTCGTCAAGCCGAGCAGCGCATTGATGAGTACCGCGCCAAGCGAGAGCACGAACGTCACCTGAAACGCATGGATCACGCTGGGTTCACTCAAGGTTTCCAACAGCGGTTCAATCCCGTTGGCAAATGCACCCTGCACGATGGCGATCATCGGCAGGATAAAGAGCACAGTCGCGTAAATAAGGGCGATGCCAATCAGCAGCCATGCTCCGAAAGTGCGGGGCTTAATCTCACGCATGGTTCCGCCTCCACTGTAAGAGGTCTACGGCAATGGTGACGCCGAACGCGATCAGCAGCAGCACCATCGAAACACCGCTTGCCGCCTGCATGTCGCCG
>DATGQJ010000651.1:0-3807 GCA_035304265.1 Oceanobacillus sp. | reverse complement strand
TGGATGTCGCTGCCGGGGAGATCATAGAAACGTGCCTGACGAATTCTTACACTGATGTTGTCAGCACCGGACTTGATCTTGCGTGGTCAGCCGACAGTCGCTATCTGGCATCTTACGGCTTACTGGCAGATGAGGAAAACGCAACCACCGGAACTGTCTACATTTACGATGTCGCTACCGGAGCAATATATACGGTTTTCACCGGAGATGCGGAACTCATCGACTGGACACATTCAGAGACAACCAAAACCGGACAGTAAAAGTGGGGATGGAATTCTGCCCTCAATTACCCCGCTAACGTCTCGTACACCCGCTGGCGCAGGAATGCCATGTTGAGAGGACGTGCAAGATACGCCTGCACTCCGGCAACGGCAACCGCCAGTGTTGGGTCGTCTTCTTCGTCACCATCAAGCGCAATCACAGGCACGTTGTCCAGCGTATGAATTTCGCGCATTCGTGACAGCATTTCCCAGCCGTGCATGTCGTCAAGATGCACGTCCATCACCAGCAGCGCGGGCAGCCATTCGTTTGCCGCGCACTCTTCCAGCAGTTGCAGCGCCTCGACGCCATTCACAGCGGAATACACGTCCATCTTCATGCCACGTAGCGCTGCAACAATCTCGCGCCGCTCAATGTCGTCACTGCATACGACGATCACCTGCTTGCCTTCCGTAACCGGCGAAGCACTCTGGCTGGCGATCAGCGTGTCGAGGTCAATCTCTTCCTCTTCATCGTAGGGCGGCGTGTAGGAGATTTCCACAAATGCCACCGCCGAACTCTCGAAAATCGGGGACAAGCCTACCAGCGTTCGCTGCGCCGCTTCCGCATCCGCAATCGTCGGGTACGGTTCCCAGTCGTAGCCAAGCACCGCCACAATGCCATCATACGGCGTGACGGTGAACATCTCGCTCATGCCCTGTTCTTCCAGCAGGGTGATCACGTTGTCCAGTTCCGTATCCGGCAGCGTCGTATTCAGGTAGTATACGCGTCCCTGTCCGGTTTTACCTTCAATCGTGCGCAGCCCCAGAAAACGCCCCTGCTCCGGCAGCGCGAACAGCCACACATACTGGCGGTTGTAGTGTTCGATCAAGCCGAGCGATTTCAGTTGTTCAAGTTCGTAATCGGAAACCGGATGCCCGAACAGGCTGTAATCGAAGGCTCGAACACGCCCGCTGTAAATTTCCTGCACGCGCGATTCAGACCACTGGACGACGGGATTGCCGTCGTCCAGCACGAAAACCTGATGGCGCGGAACCGGAGAACCACTAAGAACGCGACTCATAGGTCAACGAAGTATGACGCCGCCGCCCTATCAATCATCTCTTTCGTCAGCATGGGCGGCTTGTTCAAATACGTGGCAATGTCCAGCAATTGGTTGATGATGTCGCGTGGATGCACCGCACGCAGCTTACGATCTTTGTTGATGTACCATTCCTTGAGCAGATACGCCAGCGCTTGCTCGTCATACTTGATATTCTTCGACTGGCACACCCGCTTGAAAATCTCGCGGAACTGCTCGTAAGTCGGGTCGGTGATTTCAATCTTATGACGAATACGGCGCAGGAACGCCTCGTCCACGAGGTCGCGCGGGTCGATGTTGGTTGAGAACACGATCAGCACGAAGAACGGCATCTCGATCTTGCGCCCGGTTGCCAGCGTCAAGAAGTCCACGCCCTTTTCCAGCGGCACAATCCAGCGGTTGAGCAGGTCACGCGGACGTACCTGTTGGCGACCAAAGTCGTCAATCAGGAACATGCCGCCGTTTGCTTTCACCTGAAATGGCGCTTCGTAGTATTTGTTCGTGTCGTCGTAGACAAGGTCAAGACCAGCCAGCGTGAGTTCACCACCGACCATGATCATCGGGCGACGGATGCGAACCCAGCGCGGGTCAGGCACAACGCCCGTGCCGATACGAACCCGCTGCTCTTCCGGCTCGGCAAGCTCGTGGTTCACGTTGTCAAACACGCGAATGATTTGCCCGTCCACGTCGAAGGCATACGGAATCCAGATGTTTCCGCCAAGCACCAGACGACCAACCGTCTCGGCAACCGTCGTCTTGCCGTTTCCGGGAGGACCATACAGGAAGATCGACTTACCGGAGTTGACCGCGGGACCAATCCGACCAAGCATCTCATCCGAAATGACCAGATTGCGCATGAGCGACTTCATCTCTTCCTCATGCACAATGAGTCGTTCGCGGTTCTGTTCGCGCATGGCGGTGATGTACTGGTTCAGCGTTACTGGCGCGGGTCCCGCATACTGCGAGCGCTCAAGTGCCTCACGCGCCTTCTCTGCACCCTTACCGGAAATCAGATATTGATACCCTGCCTCACCCAAGCCGCCGGAGCCGCGCACTTCGACGAATTTCTCCCGCTTGAGAAATTCCATGATCGTATCGACCACGCCTGTGAACGGCAGCTTGATGATGTCGGCAATCTGATGCCCCGGCATGTATCCACCAAAGTACAGCACCTTAAGCACCAGATCGGCAAGATTGAGCAGATTCAGTCCAGTATCTTCAAGTCGGGATATTGGTGGTGGCGTCCATGAATTTCCGGCGAGGTCGCCCGTTTGTCGCGGCGGACTCACGGCTTTCAGCGGCTGCGGACGCGGGGGTAGCGTTGAAATTGGGCGGTCACTCATAACCAGTGTCCTTATGAACAATTAAAATTGCTAAAGGCGATCATATCACGACAGTGACACACGCTGTCTTGAGGAAAAAGTCACCTTGTCCTGTATCAATCCGATATGTCGATTATAGGGTGGTCGAACAATCCGCACAAGCGAACGCGAAATTCGCCGCAAGGCTCATCCCTTTAGACATCCTGCACAGGTTCAAAACAGCCGTTTTCTCATTTTCCGCCAACCAATAAGACTTGAGAAAACCCCAAACCTGCGCTAAAGTTACGCCGTTTTGTCCAGTACAAAGGTCTCACTTGAGTCTATGATAGAACACATTCAGTGGTTGGGTCACAGTAGTTTTGCAATTTATGGTTCCCCCACTATCTATATCAATCCTTGGCGCATCACCCGCACCGAACGCCCTGCCGATGTCATCCTAATCAGCAACGACCACCACGAGAATTTCTCGGTGGCAGATATTGAAAAGCTGCGTGGTGAACACACCCAGATCATCACCAATGCGCGGGTTGCCAGAGAGTTGGAAGGCTGTACCGTCCTGCGGGCGTGGCAAAGTGCCTGTATCGGACGAACCTGCATCAAAGCCGTCCCTGCTTATTCCCCGAACCATGCTGCCTACGCGCTCGATCAGGGCGGCTTAGGTTTCGTTATCTCCATGAACTTCTACGACATCTACTATGCGGGGGATACCCAGTTAATTCCCGAAATGGCGTCCCTTCACCCGGACATCGCCATTCTACCCATTGACGGCACGATGACCGCCGACGAAGCCGTCGAAGCCGTTGCACAAATGCGTCCACGCTGGGCGATTCCGTGCAACTGGAACAGCAGCAACCGCGTCAACGCCCACATTTTCCAACGTGAGGCGGCAGCACACACCGAAGTCGTGTTGCTCACACCGGGACAGCGCGAAACCAGCTTCGCTTAAGCGTCCTGACTTGCTTCCATACGCCGAACCGAATAACGGGCGACTCCATCAGGCACTTCGACCTCGATGATGTCGCCTATTCTTTTGCCCAGCAGCGCTTTGCCCACAGGCGAATCTGCCGACACGCCATCCTCGGAATGCACCGCTTCCGGGCTGCTGACGACCACGAATTCGCGTTCATGCTGGTCTTGAAAATCCCACACCACGATCCGGTCACCGATGTTGACTCGTTCCGGGTC
>DATGQJ010000650.1:0-3182 GCA_035304265.1 Oceanobacillus sp. | reverse complement strand
TCAGGGTCGGCTGAATGATGGAGTTGGCGTTGTGTCCATACAGACTGCGAAGCCAGCGCACGCGCTCTTCGTACTCCAGTTTCCCGATGATAAGGTACTGATAGTCCACGGTTCGTCCTCCTATGTGGCGAGTGGTATCCTATCACAAAGGGTCAAAAGGGTCAAGAGTGGAACTGTAAAGGTTAAAGTGGGGCAGAATTGGATGTGAAGTTCTTAAGCAGCCGTATCAGGCAAATTTTGAACTCCTTTTGTAGGCAAACTACGCTTGAAATTATAACACATGTTCTAATCCTTTGCAAATTTATGTCCGATGTATAATGGCTCATTTTGTGTCCACTCTTCATATGTCGTGAGGGTGTTCTTACGTGAAGCAGTAGCGCAGCCGGGCGGGGGACGGTAATATATCAACCACCCTTTCCGAAGACAATTGAAGGACGTTGATTATGCAGAAGGTCGCACTTCTTGGGCTTGGCATTATGGGCAGCGGCATGGCGTCAAATCTGCTCAAGAGCGGGTTTGCGCTGACCGTCTACAACCGCACCCGCGAGAGAGCCGAACCGTTCGCTGCGCAGGGCGCGACGGTTGCCGATACGCCCCGGCAGGCGGCGCAGGATGCCGACGTGGTGATCGCAATGGTGGGTGACGACGATGCTTCACGCGCGGTCTGGTTGGGCGATGATGGGGCGCTGGCAGGCGTAAAGGCGGGCGCGACGCTCATTGAGTGCAGCACTCTGACTCCGGAGTGGGTGCGCGAACTGGCGATGCAAGCGGTAGCCAAGGGCTGCAAATTTCTCGACTCGCCGGTGACGGGCAGCAAAGCCGCCGCCGCCAACGGTCAGCTTACCCTGCTGGTTGGTGGCGACGCTGAAACGTTGGAAGCCGTCCGTCCCGTACTTGAAGCGGTCAGCAGTCGGATCGCCCATATTGGTCCGACGGGCGCGGGTGCGACCTACAAGCTGATCAACAATATGATGGCGGCGGTGCATATCGCCGCGCTTGGCGAAGGGCTGGCGCTGGCGGAACGCGCGGGGCTGGATATTGAGGCGCTGGTTCCCATCATCAACGACAGCGCGATCAACAGCCTTGTGGTGAAAGGTAAACTGCCGCGCATGGTCGCGCACAACTACGACGACACCGATTTCGCCCTCAAGTGGATGCACAAAGACGTGCGTTACGCGCTGGGCTTGGGTTCGACTTTCGACGTGCCGCTGAAGACGGTGCAGGCAGAATTCGACGTGATTCAAGCCGCGCGAGAAAAGGGCTACGACGACATGGACTTCGCGGCAACGGCAGAGGGCGTGAGGAAGTAAACGTACCGGCAAATCTGCCTTGGATTGAGCATGTTGCCAGCCGCTTCTGTCTCGCATGTGAATGGTCTTTCGCCTTTCTATATGAGCATCATCCCAAGACACGGCGGCGTATATTTCGTGTAACTTCGTTGAAATCTCGGTATCAGGTATAATCAACCCCAATTGTATTCTGAATTGTAAGGAATGATCCTCATGAGAGAAGTCGCGGTGTTTGTCTTTCCTACGCGCGGACAATTGGTGGAAGCGGCAGAAGTCATCCGCGAAACGCCTCATGTCAAGATTCACCACTCGGCGGTGATTGCCAAAGCCGAGAACGGCGAGACCGTGATTCTGGAAGACGACATCAATCCAGACGAAGGTGCAATCGCCGGAGGGACGCTCGGCTCGGTGATGGGCGCTCTCGGCATTGCGCAATTAGGGGCATTCTTGCTGCCCGGCATCGGTCCGATTGTCGCTATTGGCGCGGGGGCGCTCATCGGTGGGTTGATCGGTGGGGCAACCGGAAGTCTCACCGCAGGTGCGATTGATCTGGGGATCAGCAATCAACTGCTGGACGATTTGGCAAAGCAGCTTGAGGAAGATCGAGTTGCGGTTGTGGTCGAGATTGAAGGCACACCCGAAGGATTGGCACAGCTTGAGGGACAATTGAAACCCTTCGATGCCGTGATGGTAAAGCACAACGAAGGTTAGGTTGGGGAACTGTTCCATATAGATTCGCTCGAAATCCGTTACAATCGTAGATGAACGGTTGTATACAAGGGGGAAGAGATGGCGAGTGAAGTTATTGTCGTGGTCTTTCCCTCGCGGAGCGTGCTGACCAAGGCGCTCGATCATCTCAAAACGCTGCGCGATTTGGAATTCGAGCACGCCGCTATCGTCGCCAAGGCGAACAGTGGCGAGGTCGTTGTTCTCGATGATCAGGTGGGTCCCGACGAGGGCGGAATTGCCGGAGGCACACTTGGCGCGGCAATGGCTGCGTTGGGAATTGCCCAACTTGGCGCATTGGCGCTCCCCGGTATCGGTCCCATTGTCGCCATTGGCGCGGGGGCACTCATCGGTGGGCTAGTTGGAAACGTCACCGGGCGTTTTGCCGCGAACCTGCTCGATTTCGGCTACAAAAACGAACAGATCGAGTCATTAGCGGAGCGACTAAAAGAAGGACACCCCGCGCTCGTCCTCAGCGTCAAGGATTTTCACACCGCGATGCCCCTTCTGCAACGCGAACTCACCCCATACAAAGCCGAATTGATCGAACGCCTACGTGCTGTTGGCGGCTCTGCCTGAGCACGATGGTATAATCACCCCAAAAAGAGTACGCGCACACCGCGCGAAAGGTAGTCTTTTATGGCGATCCCCGACGTAGAGCAGAAGCAGATCACACACATTGAGCGAAATCCCGGCATCCCGCTGGATATGGGTTGGGTGCGAAGCACACGCGCCAACCTGAGCGCGGCTGAACGCCGTGCGGCAACCATCGGCACGCGCCGTACCGTCAAGAAAGAATGGCAGGCGGCGTGGTTGCTGCGTGCCATCACCTGCATCGACCTGACAACCCTTGCGGGAGATGATACGCCCGGTAACGTGCAGCGTTTATGCGCCAAAGCCCGCCAACCCGTGCGTCAGGATTTGCTGGAAGCGCTTGGCGTGGGCGATGAAGGCATCACGGTTGGCGCGGTCTGTGTGTATCATGCGCGTGTCGCCGATGCGGTGAGGGCGCTGGAAGGCACGAACATCCCCGTCGCGGCAGTCAGCACAGGTTTTCCAGCGGGACAAAGCTCATTCCGCACGCGCTTGGACGAAATCCACGACTCGGTGAAGGCAGGCGCGAAGGAAATCGACATCGTGATCTCGCGCGAACTGGTGCTCACCGGA